>JAGTUZ010000278.1 GCA_018224415.1 Bacteroidota bacterium
CCGAGAAGTCGGGGGCGCTTTCCGTAGTGGCACATTAATAATTGTTCAGAAAGAGCTTGTTTGTTGTGCAGATAAGCAACATGGGGTATATTGGCACATGTATTAGGGAGTTGCAGGCCTGATACTACTGTTTAGCCGTCAACAATCTGCCCCAGGCAACGAACAATGGAGTTCCTATGAAGCTTATCCAGAAACTCGGAATGACCGCAGTTGTCCTTCTTCTCGCAGTCTTCATCAACCGTGGTGTCTCACAGACAACCAGCATTACCTCCGGTTCTTATAACGATGGAGCTACTTGGAGTACTAGTGCGCCTCCACAACAAAACCAACATGTCGTGATTGCCTCTGGGACAACTGTTACAGTCACCATGAGCAACACCGCGCAGCTCTATTCAATTACCATTGAGTCTGGTGGAACCCTGGTGATCGGTTCGGGAGGATATATCGTTGTTGGATCGTCAGGATGGGGGAAAAAAGTCGATGTGACAGGAACCTTGACCCTTGAGAATGGTGGCGCGATCACGGTAGGTGGCGCATACATATATGTCGACGGTACCGTTAACATGCACAGTACAAATGGCGCGATTGATGCCGTGGCTTCACCGCTCTATCTGTATTCTGGGAGCTCACTGAATTATAGTGCCGGGGAGATATGGACTGGCAATCTTTATCTCAATTCAGGGGCCACGTTGAATGCCACAGGGAGTGATGGAATCTTTGTAGATGGCAATGCAAATATTGCTGGTGCGATAACAACGACTGGTACATTCCCTGGGACAAGCTTTATGTCTGTCTCAGGCTCAACCACTGTTTCAGGCTCACTAGCAGTTGGTGCAACAACATTGAGTGGCAACTACAGTTTATCAACACCGATGAGCTTAACTTCCGGCAGCGAAGTCCGCTATCTGGCCGCGGGGAATCAGACGATCGATGTCTCGTATTCGTACTACAACCTCACGCTCGAGGGAAGTGGAAACAAGTCGATCAGCTCGAATCTCACGGTCAATGACCATTTCAAAATTGCGGGGAGCGCGGCGTTTGTGAACGCGAGCCGAAACGTGAATTGTGGGAGTAGTCTGCAGAACAACAGCACGGCCACACACACGTTTGGAACAGGGACGTACACGTTCACCGGAACAACGATCGGCGGCAGCGGGACAACGACGTTCAGCGATGCGACGGTCAATTTCACGGGGAGTTCGATCATCATCGGAGACGGCGCGGCAGGCTGGGGGGATGGGAACATCAGCTTCAAGAATGTCAGCTTCTCGAATGCCAGCGCCGATCTGAGCATCGGGGCCAACGGCTACACCGGTACGGTGAGTGCGTCGGGATTGCTCTCGATGAGTGGGGACAACGCGTCGATGCTGGTGAGCGGTGGGACGCTCGGCCTGAACAATATCACGGTCAGCGGCGGGAATTCAACGGTTTCCTTCGCTGGAGGTGCATCGACCCATACCGTTTCGGGGAACACGAACTGCGGAAACAACCTTTCGATCGGATCTCCCGTTTCGTTTACCGGCAACGTCACGACAGGCAACGATATGACCGTTGGCGCGACCTCGACGGTCGGCGGCGCGGTCACGGTCAATGGTGATCTGCTGGTCTCCAACCATTTCGATGTCGGCGGAACGGTCGACGTGATGCAGAATTTCACCGTCACTGGGAGCGGAGGTACGTCGACAAACGATTTCAGCGGCAAGGTGACGGTCAGCGGCACATCACTGGGCATCAGCGGAGGCAATAACCATTTCACGAACGGTCTGAGCCATGACAATACGGCCAGCGGATCCTCCTGTTCGATCGCAGGAACATTCACAACAGGAACGGGCACCACAGCCACGACGCTACACGGGGAAACCGTGCAGCTCGCGGGCACGCTCACCTTCAACAGACTCCTGATCTCGAACGCCAATGGGGCGGCTTCAGCATCGACAGGCTTCACGGTCAACCATACGCTGTCGCTGGCCAAGGATCTCGACATGACAGGGTACACCTTGACCTTCCCGGCTGCCGCTCCTCAAACGGCCGTAACAGGCGGTGGGGAAGTGCTTGGCAACGTGCGACGTACCCTCCAGAATACCGGCACTTACACCTTCAACGGACAGTACATCACGTTGCTCATTCCGAATCTGGCTTCCGCCGAGGAATATGAATTCAAGTTCACGCGCGTCGCACCTGATCTGCAGGCCGTCACGCGCTGCTATGACATCCGGCGTGTCGGATCGGATCTGACACCCTCCTCCTGGCAGTACACGCTGGGACTGTATTACAAGGATTCCGAACTGAACGGCAACCAGGAAAGCACGCTGATGCTTGCGTATGGCGACTATGACATCGCCGGAGAGGACCAGTTCACAAAACTCTCGTCGAGCGGAGTGAACACCACTTCTAATATCGTCACCTTCGTCTTCGATGGCATCACGAGTTTCAACCACCGCTATACCATCGCCGACATGAACGCGCCGCTGCCGGTCGAGCTGGTCTCTTTCGGCGCACGACGCAAGGACCGCAGTGTGCAGCTCCGCTGGAAGACCGCCACGGAACTCAACAACTTTGGTTTCGAGATCGAGCGCGCGGATGAACGCGACGGCAGCTATGCGTCCATCGGATTCATCGAGGGCTTCGGGACGAAAAACTCGCCGTCGGATTATCAGTTCGAGGATTCCGATGTGCCCGCCCACACCGTGTACTATCGCCTCAGGCAGATGGACCGTGACGGAGCCATCTCCTACTCGCCGGTCGTGGAAGTGATGGCCGGAGGCGCTGATCCCGTCCTGCGCAACTATCCGAATCCCTTCAATCCCTCCACCGTCATTACGTTCCAGGCACCGCAGGACGGCAGGGCGGTGCTGACGGTGTTCAATACCCTTGGCAAACAGGTGGGCACCGCGTTTGACGCCGATGTCCGCAGAGAAGAATCGGTCTCGATTCCCTTCGATGCCGGACATCTCCCCGGCGGTGTGTACTTCTACACGCTGTCCATGGACGGTGTCACACGCACGGGGAAGATGCTGCTCAACAAGTAATCGACAGACGTATCCGAAACGAAAAGCCCCGCCGGGAATCCGACGGGGTTTTTCTTTGCTGCCACTGCGCTACGAGAAATACCGACGGCCGATCAGAATTCCTCGCGGAGTTCTTCCATTTCTTCGATCCGCCGCGAGATGCGGTCGGCGCCGTCGGCGGTGAAAGCCGAGAGGTCGATGTCGCGCTGGCGCAGCACCCAGGCGTTTCCCCGCCGCGCCGTCGCGTGATCGCCGAGCGCCGCGCTCATGGATGCGATTTTCGCGCGGGCCTGGATTTCGATATACCGCCGCTCCTTCACCTCACCGTCGAGAGAAGCCACAATGCGTTCGTAGGCCTTCCGCGCCAGCGCCCAGTTGGATGCTCCCTCGGCAGCGGAGGCGAGTCCCCAGAGAAACAGTCTGTTCCGCGGAAAGCGACGCAGTACGGTGTTCGCGACTCGAATCGCCTCGGACCAGCGCTCCTCTTCGATGTGTATCCAGATGAGAGAGTTGCTGGCCTGTTGTGCGGTATAAAACGCATGACGCTCGGCGCGGCGCAGCAGGTCGATTCCCGCCTGCCGCTCATCGTCGACCAGCGGCGTCCAGGTCAGGAAGGACATGTTGCGGCTCTTCCAATACTTGTAGGTGCCGATGCCGGTCATCGCGTCGTATGCCCTGGGATCCTTTTCGAGACAATCCTCGAGAAAACCCGTGGCCTTCAATCCATGCGTGAGCCCGCCGAGCCAGTTCTCTCCGTCCCGGAAATGGTAGTACGCGATATAGCTTTTCGCCATGCCCCGGTAATAGAGTCCTTCGGCAGCTGTGGACGCTTGCCCACCCATTGGTACGGAGAGGCGCTCCACGTGCTCGAGCAGATCGAGATACTCCGGCATGCGAACGGGGGTCTCGAAATCGAGTGACATCACCATAAGCAGGATGGCCTTGTTCATATACCCTGCGGGATGCGTCGGCCAGCGCCGCATTGCCTGGTCATACAGATCCATGGCCTCGCTGTATCGCTGCTCGCCCGAAAGATGGATGCCCTTGCGCAGCAACTCGTGCAAGGCGGTATCCGGGACGCGTTGGGCAACCAACGCATCCGCATCATTCACCGCGGGACGAAACACGACGAGGAGGAACAGCAGGGGGAGGACGGCGGAAATTCTCATGCGTTGGATTCTTCTTCCTCGGGGGTGTCGGCACCGTGGAAATGCCGATGGATGTTTTTTGCGGCGGACCAGCCGACATGCAATGCGAGCGTCTCCAGACTGGCCTCCTGCACTCCGCGAACGGAACCGAAGGCCGTGAGCAGGATGTGCGCGCGTTTCGCGCCCACGCCGTCGATGGTCTCGAGCTCGGTCTGCAGGGTGCTCTTGCTGCGCCGTTCCCTGTGGTAGGTGATGGCGAAGCGGTGTGCTTCGTCGCGGATGCGCTGCAGCAGGCGCAGACCAGCCGAGGTCTTCGCGATGGTCAACGGAAGGCTCTCACCCGGTACGAACACTTCTTCGAGGCGCTTCGCAAGGCCGATGACCGGCTGCTGCTCCAGTCCGAGTTCCTTCAGCACTTCGACGGCGGAGGACAGCTGTCCCTTGCCACCGTCAATGACAATGAGATCGGGCAGAGGCAGTCCTTCCTCGAGCACACGCGTGTACCGTCGATGCACAACCTCACGCATGCTGGCGAAGTCGTCGACGCCTTCGACCGTGCGGATGCCGTACTTGCGGTACTCGCTTCTGCGCGGCCTCCCGTCAAGAAAGGCCACCATCGAGGCAACCGTCTCGGCTCCCTGGAAATGCGAGATGTCGAAACATTCGATGCGACGCGGAGGGCGCGGCAGGTGCAGATCGGCCTGCAGCATGTCGACGGACTTCGGCAGCGTTGCCGACGCCTTCATTTTCTGGAGCAGGATCTCGTCGAGCAGAAACGACGCGTTGGCCCGGCACATACCCAGTAGTTTGAGCTTGTCTCCGATTTTCGGCACGGTAAACAGCACCCGCAGCTGGGCCTTTTCATGCAGCCAGCTCTGTAGCGCATCGGTGGATTCCAGCTCCGTAGGGATAACGATCTCCGGCGGAATGTCCATCGTTTTTGTGTAGTAGCGGTGCACGAGATGCTCGACGATTCCGGCATCGGTTTCGATTTCCGCTCCGGTGAAGGGGAAGTGCTGCTTGCCCACGATCTTGCCGTCACGGACGCGAAAGACCACGCCGACCGCATCGGCTTCCTTGCGCGCGAGCGCCACGATGTCGCGGTCCTTGAAATCGGATGAGGCGACCTTTTGTTTGTCCTGGTAGGTCTGCAACGCCTGGATGCGGTTGCGGAGATCCGCCGCGCGTTCGAATTCCAGCCGCTCCGCGCAGAGCTGCATCTCCTCCTCGAGCAGTTGCCGCAGGACGCGTGTCTTGCCCTTGAGCAATTGTTCGACCTGCTCAATCATGGCGGTGTAGTGCTCGCGGGTGACGTGTCCCTCGCAGGGACCCTCACATTTCCGGATGTGGAAATCGAGGCAGACGCGGACGCTGCCGCGGGCGATGACGTCGTCGTTGATCTGGTAATCGCAGCTGCGGATGGGGAAGATGCTCCGGATCGTGCGGAGCATCAGGTGCATGGCCTTCACGTCGGTGTACGGTCCGTAATACCGCGATCCGTCCCGCCGGATCACACGCGTCGGAAACACGCGGGGAAAAGGTTCATTCGTGACGACGATGTATGGATAGCTCTTGTCGTCCTTGAGGCGGATGTTGTAGCGCGGGCTGTGTTCCTTGATCAGGTTGTTTTCCAGCAGCAGCGCCTCGACCTCGGAGTCGGTGACGAGCAGTTCGAGGTCCGCGATTTTCGAGACGAGGATGTCACGTTTCGGATCGCTGCCTCCTTTGTCCTGGAAATAGGAACGCACGCGGCTCCGGAGATTCTTGGCCTTGCCGACGTAAATAATCCGACCGTCAGCGTTTTTGAACTGGTACACACCCGGAGATTTCGGGAGATGCTCCAGTTTCAGCCGCAGATTGTCCGGAGCCGCGTGATCCGTCATGCGTCAGTGCCCGGGGCCTGCTGGCTGACAGAGCTCGACCAGCACGCCACACGCCGATTTCGGATGGATGAATGCCACGAGGAAGTTGTCCGCACCCAAGCGCGGCTCTTCGTCGATGAGGCGTATCCCCGCCTGCTTGAGGCGTGCGAGTTCCGCGTGGATATCATCGACCTCGAAGGCCATGTGGTGGATGCCTTCACTGCGTTTTTCGATGAATCTGCTGATGGGGGAGTCCTCGCTGATACCCGCGGTGAGTTCGAGATTGGTGTCGTCGACATGGAAGCTGCTCACGTCGACTTTCTGTGCTTCCACGCGCTCGACGTGGGACGCCGGCAGGTTCAGCAGCGTTTCAAATGTTTTCTGCGCATTGGTGAGATCCTTGACGGCGATACCGATGTGCGCGATGCGTTTGATCATTGGAGTGATGGATGAATGTTGAACAATTGCCCTGTCGGGCGTATCAATACAAGTTAGGAAAATGGAAAAAAGCGGGAAAGGGGAAAACGGAGAAGAGTGAGTTGTCACAAGAAGAGTGGGGGAAGAAGCAGAGGCGGGAGGGGAAGGGAAAAAAAAACGGGATCCCGTAGGATCCCGCTTGGATCGGCACACATTCGGTTCAGAGGAACCTGTTGCATTTGGAGATCATCAGTCTCGCGGGAGCGCGGAGGGTCTCGATGTCGGTGCTGCTGAGCACGCGTTCGAACTGCTCGCGCGCGTCCCTGTAACGTTTCATTCCGAAATAGGTCTCACCCATCCAATACATGCTGCGAATGCGCAGCAGGGCGTCAGGCGCCTGCTCGGAAATCTCCTGGAATAAGGAGAGGGCCGTGCTGTACCGTCGTGCCTCGAAGTTGTCGCGGGCGATCTGGAATTTCTGCAGCCATTTCTCCAACTGTGGTTCCGTCACACGCACCGGTGTCGGCGGTGGTGGTGGCGGAGGCGGTGTGGGCGGCTGGGAGGAGCCGGGCTTGAACTGTTGGCCGTAGGTGGTCAGTGGCGTGTTGGTCGGGGCCACCATGACGAAGCGGAAACTCTCCGGCGTCAGATACTTGAGCACGAAGCCGTGGTAGGGGAAATTGTACATTTCTCCTTCCTCGTTGACGATGTACTCGCCTTCGTTTCCAAAGAACTGCGTCCGCGCGGTTGTGAGTCTCCACCGATGTCCGTCGAAAAGATACTGGTTGTCGAGCGGCAGGTCGGCCGTCCCGATCACGCCCATCTCGATCACAGCGTAGGAGCTGGGATTGAGAATGTAATAGTAGGTGGAATTCGTCGGGGGGATGTACACCACCGGCGACGTGCCTTTCTGGAAAATGTAGGGGACGTTGCTTCGGTCGAGGATGTTGCGTGCCTCGCCCCATGGCATGCCGAGCGTAACGCCATAGATCGACATGTTCAGGCTGGTCATTCCGTCAGGGACCTGCACGATCGATTGGCGTGCGAGGTCGAGCAGTGCTCTCCCCTGGGCGTGGGACCGCGTGGGACCGAGCACGGAGATACTCAGGACCGCCACCATCACCCAGGCCGCCGTGATGAGGGCACGGACCCGGCGCGAATGCGTTGCAGCGTGAGCGTTCATACTTGCCTCCGGAGTTGATGAAATGGCATTCCTGGTGTCAGCCGGCATAATCAAAGCAGACGGTCGCGCAGTTCGACCTTCAGGTCTGCGACACGTGGAATGTCCACACCGGGTTCCTTGTAACCGATCAGATAGTCTTCGTCGATTTTCACGCGCACCGTCCTGCGGCCGTAGGTGAACTTTACGGAGACACGCGTCCGGATCTCAACGCCCTGCGACTCCACTGTTTCGTGCAGCCATTCGGATTTCATGTACCCATCATCTTTCGAGAGAGTCTCGAACTGATATCCGCGGGTGAGCAGGGCGTCGACCACGACCATCCAGGCGTCGTTGTACGCCAGACCCTCACGCACTTCGTAGGTGATCCAGTTGTTGCTGTCGGTCTCGACAATCGGCTGGCAGCCGATGAAGAGCGGAAGCATCAGAAGGGCGACGAGGGAAAGTCGAACACAGTGTTTCATGAGCAGGCTCCTGATATGTGTGCCAATGTTGTAGACTCGGTGGACGGCAACGCGTGGCCCGGCAAACGAGCGGCTACGCGGCGCCGGGATGCTGTCAACGGCCGACCAGACAGCGGTCGAGCAGCGAAAGCAGTTCCTTGTGCAGTGCCTGCAGCGACTGCCGGCCCTGGGTGGAGGCGGCAGGTTTGCCGTCGTAGTCAAACTGGCGCGCCGCGGGCTCCTGGCCCTGGTGCGCCTGCTGGTTGCGGATGCGCAGCGTGCCGATGTAATTCGTGGACAGGCAGTACAAATGTGCCAGGGAATCGATGACCGCAGTATTGACGTCGTAATATTCGTGCTGGGTGGGATGCGCGGAGAGCGACGGCCATGGCCGTGACGTGCCGCCGCGCTGCTTTTCCCAGGCGCCGTCGGTATACTCTGCGTCCGCGTGCTCGCCTCGCACCGGCCGTGGCTTCACGGCTTCCCGCGTCGGGGGAGGCGGCGGAACGACATGATGCCTCGAGGAATGGGCGGATGGTGCCCGATTCCATGATGCCTCGATGGTCCCGTCCGGCGTCTGAGCGTTGGACAGAACCGGCAGCAGTAACCCAGCGAGCATGAGCGTGCCGAATGCGATACGTAAGCGGTTCATGAATACCTCGGTCTGTGAAAGATCGGGCGTCCTGCCGTGACGGAAGACAACGCACCTGGACGAAAAACACCGGAATAAAACATGATGGATCAAGTCCTCTTCTAACGGAATACCCTGAACCTAGTCAGGAATAGGAAAAAAGTCAATAGGAAGCTCACAATTAGCTCTTAATTATCTGTAATGCGAGACACCTAGAATCTTCATCCGTCACGGGTTATCACTCGCGAGCTCCCGCTCCGCTCGAAGCGTGGGGGGCGATACTGCGTCCAGGAACGCTACCCGACCGGTGGCACGATCTCCGGATCGGCTTCAATATCCTGGTCCGCGGCGACGCGCGCGATGTCCGCGATGCTGTCACCCTCGCGAAGGTGGATGAGGCGGACACCCTGGGTATTGCGACCCATCACGCGGATGCTGTGCACGTGCTGGCGGATGATCAGGCCTCGCTCGGTAATGATCACGATGTCATCCTCGTCCGAGACCTCCTTGATCGAAATGACGGCACCGGTCTTGGCCGTGACATTCATCGTGATGACACCCTTGCCGCCACGCTTGGTGTGGCGGTACGAAGACACCTCGCTGCGCTTGCCGTAGCCGTGTTCGCTGACCACAAGCACATTGCCGTTGGGACGGCCGACAACCATGCCGATGACGACGTCGTCTTTCGCCAACGAAATACCTCGGACGCCGGTCGCGCTGCGGCCCATGTCCCGGACATTGGTTTCGTCGAAGCGGATGGCCTGGCCATTTCGCGATGCGATGAGGATGTCGTTGCTGCCGTCGGTGATCTTCGCGTCGATCAGGTTGTCGTCATCGCCGAGGTTGATGGCGATGATTCCGGTCGACCGCGGATTTCCATAGGCGCTGAGCACGGTTTTTTTCACGGTACCCTGTGAAGTAACCATGATGATGTACTGGTTGTCGGTGAATTCCTTCACGGTGAGGAAGGCCGCGATGTTTTCGTCCTTCTGCTTGCTCACCAGGTTGATGATTGCGCGTCCGCGTGCGGTGCGTCCACCCTCCGGCACTTCGAAGACCTTGAGCCAGTAGCAGCGCCCCTTGTCGGTGAAGAACAGGATGTAATGATGCGTGGATGCAACAAACATGTGTTCGACGAAATCGTCCTCGCGCGTGGCCGACCCGGCGACCCCCTTGCCTCCACGGCCCTGTCGGCGATACGTGCTGGCCGGCGTGCGCTTAATATAGCCCTGGTGGCTGATGGTGATCACCACATCCTCCTCGGCAATCATGTCCTCGAGGCGGAAATCGGCGTAGTCGTAAATGACCTCGGTCCGGCGTTCGTCGTTGTACTTGTCGCGGATCGCGCGGAATTCGTCGCCGATCACCTGCCAGCGAAGGGATGGATTGTCGAGAATGCCGCGCAGACGGTTGATGAGCTTGATGGTTTCCTTGTATTCGTCCTCGATCTTCTTGCGCTCGAGTCCGGTCAGGCGCTGCAGGCGCATATCGAGGATCGCTTTGGCCTGGATTTCGCTCAACTTGAACTTGCGCATCAGGTTGTTACGTGCGTTCTCGGTGTCACGTGATTTTTTGATCGTCTCGATGACCTCGTCGATGTTGTCGAGAGCGATGATGTATCCTTCGAGGATATGCGCACGGCGCTCGGCTTCCGCCAGCTCGAACTTGGTCCGCCGCACAACCACCTCGTGGCGGAAGTCGAGGAAGTGCTGCATCATCTCCTTGAGCGTCAGGACCTTGGGCCGCCCGTCGACCAGTGCCAGCATGATGGTGCCAAAGGTGGTCTGCATCATCGTATGCTTGTAAAGGTTGTTGAGCACGACCTCGGGGTTGCCGTCACGTTTGGTCTCGATGACGATGCGCATGCCGTCGCGGTCGGACTCGTCGCGGAGATTGCTGATACCGTCGATCTTCCCGGCCTTGACCAGATCGGCAATCTTCTCGATCAGGTTCGCCTTGTTGACCTGGTACGGCAGCTCGCTGATGATGATGTTCTCGCGGCCGTTCTTCAACGTTTCAACGCTTGCGCGACCGCGGAGAATGATTTTGCCCCGACCGGTCAGGTAGGCGTCCTGTACGCCCTGGTAACCGAAGATGATACCGCCGGTGGGGAAATCGGGCGCCTTGACGAGTTTGATCAGTTCCTCGGTGGGAAGGTCGGGATTCGCGATCATGGCCAACAGTCCGTCGATGATCTCGCCCAGATTGTGCGGCGGGATGTTGGTGGCCATGCCGACAGCGATGCCGCCGGAGCCGTTGATAAGCAGATTCGGAAGCAGCGTCGGGAGGACGCGGGGTTCCTGAAGGGAATCATCGAAATTCGGCTGGTAATCGACCGTGTCCTTCTCGAGATCACGCAGCATCTCGAGCGCCATCGGTGCGAGCCGGGCCTCGGTGTAGCGCATGGCCGCCGCGGAATCTCCATCGACGGAGCCGAAGTTGCCCTGCCCCTGCACCAGGGGATAGCGGAGCGAGAAGTCCTGCACCATGCGCACCATGGTGAAGTACACTGCGGAATCACCGTGGGGGTGGTACTTGCCGAGCACTTCACCAACGATGCGTGCGGATTTCTTGTACGGCCGATTCGGAGAGAGACCGAGGTCGTTCATGCCGAACAGAATGCGGCGATGGACGGGTTTGAGGCCGTCGCGCACATCGGGAAGGGCACGGGCCACGATCACGGACATGGAATAATCTATATACGAGCTTTTTAGCTCGTCCTCGATACTGACGCGAAGGATCTTCTCGGTAGGTGTGGACATGGTTTGGCCGAAGGCGTAGGTGATTTACATATATCGTATAAAAATACACAATCCCACCCACTTCTGAAAGCCCCAAAGCGCCATCCAGCCCCTGCCGGCGCGCATCAACACAACGGTTTTGATTTTGTTTCGTGTAGACGGATATTTCTTGATTGAATCGATTTGCACCTCATCGAACGGAGATCGCCGACGCACCATGGCTGAAGTAGAATTCAAGGAACTGCAACGCACATTCGAGGAGCATCTTGCCCGCGTCGGGAAGCACCAGAACACCATCCGTTCCTATGCCAACGACTTGAGGCAGTTCGCCCAGTGGTGCGGCAGCACCTTTGGCGAGACGTTTCTTGTCGGGGATGTCACGCGCAGTGATATCCAGGACTTCCGGACGTTCCTTCTCACACGCAATTCCTCTCCGGCGTCGGTGAACCGCAAGATTACGGCACTGCGCCAATTTTTCGATTTCTGTGTGTTGCAGGAGGCGACCGAGCGCAATCCTGCCTCGGACATCAGCGGTATTGCCGCCGAACCCCGGGCACCGGTGGTGCTGACGCGGAAGGACGCCCTGCTGCTGGCCCGCACCGCCGAACGCAGTCCCGGTCCGATCGAGGGTGCCGTCATTCTTCTTCTGCTGCACAGCGGCCTGCGCAGCAGCGAACTCTGCGCGATTACCGTTGGTGATGTGCACATGACCCCCCGCGAAGCGCGACTGTTTGTGAAAGGTGTTCGCGGCAAGACCACGCGTTTTGTCTATCTCAGCTCCCGCGCACAGAACGCCCTTCGCCAGTACATGCGCTGGCGTGGCGTGTCGATTCTCGCCAAGCGGCTGCGCAAGGAATCACTGTTTGTCTCCTACGACGGTACGCCGTTGACACAACAGGCGGTGGATCAGCTGGTCAAGCGTGTCGGTCGTCAGGCTGGACTGAACGATATCACGCCCTCGATGCTGCGCAACACCTACGCATCGGCCGCCCTGCAGTCCGGCAAACCGGTGGAGACCGTCGCCCGCGTTCTTGGTGTATCGTCCCTCAAAACCCTGCAACGCCTGAAAGGGGATACCGGCGAAGAACGGGAGTCCTAGGCCGTGCCCCGCATCCCACCCGACAAACTTCTGGACTTGTACGCCTCGGGCCTCTTTCCGATGGCGGATGGGAGGGATGGCCGCATCATGCTGTTCAGTCCCGATCCACGCACGATTTTGGATCCGGCAGACCTGCACATCTCCCAGTCGCTGCGCAAGACATGGCGGTCGGGCCGCTTCGTGATTCGTTTCGACAGTTGCTTCGAGAGGGTGATGCAGTATTGCGCGGATCGCGAGGACACCTGGATTTCAGAGGATATCATCGCTTCATATGTGCGGCTGCATCAGCTCGGACACGCGCATTCTGTCGAAGCGTGGCGCGATGGAGAGCTGGCGGGGGGACTGTACGGTGTGGCCCTGCACGGGGCGTTTTTTGGGGAATCGATGTTTCATCTGCAGAGGGACGCTTCCAAGATCGCGCTCATCGCCCTGTGCGAACGTATGAACCAGCGCGGAATGCCGCTGTTGGATATCCAGTACAGCACACCACATCTGACGGGACTCGGAGCGTATGAAATCAGCCGCGAGGAATACCTTGGTCGGCTGGAAGCCGCACTCCGGCTGCCTGTCCGTTTCGCAGATTGAACCCGGGCGGGGTGGGCCCTATGTCTTACACGTCTTCAAATGGTTTGCCGAGCAATTTATCCGAAATCTCGCCCGGTGCGGGCAGATCCACCAGCACGCCCTCGACCCCGAGTGCCCAGGCGGCGACGGCGTTTGCGAAGTAGGTTGCATTCGCCAGCTGCTTGCCGTGGTTGAGGGCGTAGTAGAGGCCTGCATGCCAGGCATCGTGGACGCCGGCGGGATCAACGATCTCGGCGTCGACGGCGGGAACGCGCACGACCTTGCTTCCGTCGGAAACCAGCGCGCCATTTCTGCCCATGGTCATGATCACCGTCGTGGCACCCATCTCGTGAAAGCTCTTCAGATGGTCCTCCCGTGAGGCCTTGCCGAACAGGTTCTCCGCGTCGTCGATCGTGGGGGTGAGGATGTCGGCGAACTGCAGGGTTTTCTTGATCGTGGCCAGGGCGTCATTCCGGTTCCTCCACAGCGCTGGCTCGTAGAACGGCTGCAGCACGGTGAGGCTGTCGAATTTTTTCGCCAGGCGGAGGATTTCGAATACGCTGTGCCGGGCCGGGTGCTTCCACAGACAGAAGCCGCTCCCATGCACGATCTTCGACCCCTGCGCCAGCGTCACGTGTTCCTTCGTGTTGTGCAGCTGCCACTCGGCCAGACGGTAGTAGGCCGACTGGATGATGCGCTCCTTGCGGGCGACAAAGAGCAGACTGGTCAGGTACTCGCGGGAGAACTGCATCGTCGAAGCGTTGACCTTGTGCTGGCGCAGGACGTTCTGCACAAACGTTCCGTGCGCGTCCGCACCGACGGAGGCGATGCAGTTGGCCTTCCCGCCGAGCATGCTGTGGTAAATCGAAATCAGCGCCGCTGAACCGGCGATGTGTTTCGTGAAGGCCGAAGCCTCCGGAAGCGTGCTGTCTTCAGCACGGAGTTCGATGTACGCCTCTCCGACCGTGGTCAGATCGTAGATGACAGGGGGTGGCACTCGCAAGTCGTTCATCCCTTTGCTCCTCTTGTGCGTTGGTGTTTCCGGCACGGACGTGCAGGAAACATGCTGTTCGATAAGGATAACAAGTTATGCAATACGGAAGGAAATTTCAATGCCGGTCCGCAATCGGGATGTTTCGATGGAAACGCATTCGACGCCCGCCTTGGAATTCAGCCCCGCGCCAAATATATTCATCTTCTTATGGTGATCGAGCGCATCCGGCATATCGAGGAACGGATTCAGCATGCCTGCGTGCGCAGTGGACGAACGCGCGAAGACTTGACTCTCGTCGTTGTGACCAAGACCCAGGACGCAGAACGCATCAACGAGGCGCTGGCCGCGGGCCTTCCCGACATCGGGGAAAACCGTGTGCAGGAATACCTCGCGAAGCACGACGCGCTTCTGCCACACCGTTTCCACATGATCGGGCACCTGCAGCGCAACAAGGTGAGGCAGATCATCAATGACGTGTTTCTGATCCATTCGGTTGACTCGATTCCCCTGGCCGAGGAGATCGAACGCCTCGCTGCGATATCCGGACGCGAGGTCGATGTGCTGCTCGAAGTGAACAGCAGCGGAGAGGAATCGAAATTCGGGGTTGCTCCTGAGGATGTGCCCGTCCTCGCCGAAGCCCTGCTGCGCCTTTCCCATGTGCGGTTGCGCGGATTGATGACCGTCGCCGCGTTTGTCGAGGACGCCGCCACGCTGCGCCCGGCGTTTCGACGACTGCGTGAACTGCGTGACGAACTCGCCGCGCGGCATCCCGACGCCGGGATCCGCGAGCTGTCCATGGGCATGACCAACGATTTCGAAATCGCGATCGAGGAGGGTGCCACCCTGATCCGACTCGGCAGCGCCATTTTTGGACCCAGAGCGTGAGGTGAACACAGTGAACGTCGACGCCATCGCCAACAAAACCTTCTCCATCGTCAAGAAAGGGTGGAAGCAGGATGAAGTGCAGTCGTATCTCACCTTGCTTGCCCAGGACGTCATCGCCCTGCATGACGAGAACCATGCCCTGCGAGGAGAGATCGCCGCGCTGGAGCGGCAGCTCGAGCAGTCCCAGCAGATCGAGAAGCGGGTGCGCGGCATGCTCACCGAAATGAAATCCGCCTCGCAGCGCATGGTCGGGCAGGCGGAAGCCAGTGCCTCCGCGATGTCGTATAAGGTCGAACAGGAACGCAAGGCCATTCTCGATAACGCCCGTCGCGAGGCGGAAATCGTGATTCGGGACGCCGAACGCCGGGCCGAACGCCTGCTCATGCAGGGCAACGCACGACTGGAAGGACTCAAGGAGCAGATCGATCTGCTCGAGACAAAAAAACTCGCCCTGATCACGCGCATCAAATCCATTCTGCGGGCGCAGGTGGATTTTCTCGCCGCACTCGAGAAGGGGAGAACGGCTCGTCCGCTCGCCACCGCACAACAGCGCGCCCTCCGCACCCGGGAAGGACTGGACGGCGAGACCGTGGAAGAAATCATCGACAGACTGGACCAGCAGGAAGAATTCAATGTCTGATCTCCGACAGCAGATGGACGACGCCGTCGCCTACATCCGCGCGCACACAACGGTCGAGCCGGTCGTCGGCATCATTCTCGGTACGGGCCTTGGTGGCCTCGTGCAGGAGATCGATGTGACCACCGTGCTCGAGTACCGCGACATCCCGCATTTTCCGATTTCCACGGTCGAATCCCATGAAGGAAGATTGGTCTTCGGTACGCTGGGCGGAAAACCCGTCATGGCGATGCAGGGCCGCTTCCACTACTACGAAGGATACACGCTCCGTCAGGTCACGTTCCCGGTGCGCGTCATGCATGCGCTGGGAGTGCGTGACCTGCTGATCTCGAACGCCGCCGGGGGGATGAACCCCGTGTTCCGACGCGGTGACATCATGATCATTTACGATCACATCAACCTGATCGGTGACAATCCGCTGATCGGTCCCAACGACGACACGCTCGGACCACGCTTTCCGGACATGAGCGAAGCCTACTGCGAGGCTTCCATCGAACTCGCGGAACAGGTGGCACTCGATGCGCACATTGCCCTACGCAAGGGCGTCTTCGTCGCCGTTGCGGGTCCCAATCTCGAGACACGGGCGGAATACCGATTTCTTCGTGCCATCGGTGCCGACGCCGTTGGCATGTCCACCGTGCCCGAGAATATCGTCGCCGTGCACATGGGCATGAAGGTGCTCGCCTTCTCAATCATCACCGACGAGTGTTTCCCGGACGCTCTCGAGCCGGTCGACGTTCCCGCCATCATCAAGATCGCGAACGAGACCGAACCCCTGCTGCGCGAAATCATGAAGGGCGTCATCGAACGACTGCAGGTGTGAGCAAACCACACGATGAATGATCTCCTGACTCCACTTCGTCTTCTCGCCGCGCTGCTCGTGCTTGTCACGCTGTTGTTCTGGCTGACGGCCTTCGTCGACGGCATTCCTCTCGTCGGTGCGCTGCCCGGGGACATCGAGGTCGAGCTTCCCACCGGCATGGTTTATCTGCCGATCACTACCAGTCTGCTGGCGGCGCTTCTGCTCACCGCGGTCGCGACCGCCATCCAGAAACTCACACGGAAATAACATACGCATCATGGCCACATTCCAACCCTTCCCTGAGCAGTTCAACTACGCGGAGCTCGAAAAACAGATCCTCGATTTCTGGCGCGAACAGGACATCTTCCAGAAGAGCATCGACCAGCGCCCCGAGGCGAAGACATTCACCTTTTATGAAGGTCCGCCCTCGGTCAATGGCAAGCCCGGCATCCATCATGTGATGTCTCGCACGCTCAAGGATCTCGTCTGCCGCTACAAAACCGTGACCGGCCACAGGGTGATGCGCAAGGCGGGGTGGGACACGCACGGACTGCCGATCGAGGTCGCCCTCGAAAAGGAACTGCAGTTCGAGCAGAAATCCGACATCGAGAAATACGGCGTCGCGAAGTTCAACCGCAGGGCCAAGGATTTCGTGTACCATCACATCGAGTATCCCGAGGGCTGGCAGAAACTGACCGAGCGCATGGGTTACTGGATCAGTCTCGAAGACGCCTACATCACCTGCACAAATGAATACATCGAATCGGTGTGGTGGGCGCTGAAGGAATTCTATGACAAGGACCTGATCTACAAGGGGTTCAAGATCGTGCCCCAGTGTCCCCACTGCGAGACGCCGCTCTCGTCGCACGAACTGGCGCTGGGGTATCAGGACGTCCAGGACATGAACCTGTACGTGAAGTTCCAATGCGCAGATGAGGATGCGAATATCCTTGTCTGGACCACCACGCCCTGGACCCTGATTTCCAATGTCGCGCTGGCGGTGCATCCTGATGTCGACTACGTCAAAGTGCGTACGCCGGAGCACGGCGTGCTCTATCTCGCGAAAGCGCGGCTTCCCATTCTGGGAGATGAATTCGAACTGCTTGCCGAGATGAAGGGTGCCGACTTGCTGGGGAAGGAGTATCGCCGTCTGTTCGATTATGTACCGGTGGAAAAGAAGGCCTTTTATGTCGTCGCCGGCGATTTCGTCACGACGGCGGACGGATCCGGTGTGGTGCATATCGCGCCGGCGTTTGGCGTCGATGATTACGAGATGATGAAAAAGTACGACCTGCCGTTTATCCTTCCCGTGACAACCGGCGGGCGATTCACCGAAGAGGTGACGGACTTCGCGGGACGTCTTGTCAAGACGATTCAATTCATCACGCACAAGGAGGAGGGAGTCGATCCTGACATCCTTCGTATGCTCAAAGCGAACGGCCGCGTGTTCCGCTCTTCCAAGGACTATCTTCACAGCTACCCGCACTGCTGGCGCTGCGACAATCCGTTGATCTACTATGCCCGTGACAGCTGGTATATCCGCACCACGGAATTCGCCGGTCGCATGATCGAGCTGAACAGGGAGATCAACTGGTGTCCGCCCGAAGTCGGCAGCGGCCGCTTCGGCAACTGGCTGGAAGACAACAAGGACTGGTCACTTTCCCGCGATCGCTATTGGGGAACGCCATTGCCGATCTGGGTGGCGGAGGACGGCTCGGACATGTTCATCGTCGGGTCGGTCGAAGAACTCCTGCAGGGTTTCCGTCTCGTTGATGGAGAGCGTGTCGCTCCTACGCGCGAGGGCCTCGATCTGCACAAGCCCTGGGTCGATGACATTCTCTTCGAGAAGGACGGGATGATCTACCGCCGCACGCCAGAACTCATCGACGTGTGGTTCGATTCCGGCGCGATGCCTTTCGCGCAGTATCATTATCCGTTCGAGAACAAGGAAGTGTTCGAACGCAACTTCCCCGCGGATTTCATCTGCGAGGGCATCGACCAGACCCGCGGGTGGTTTTACACACTGCATGCGATTGCGTCGTCGCTGTTCGACAAGCCGGCCTTCCGCAACCTCATCGTCAACGAGCTGGTGCTGGACCGCAACGGACAGAAAATGTCGAAGTCCCGCGGCAACGTCGTCGATCCCTTCAAGGTGCTCGAAGATTATGGTGCGGACGCGACGCGATGGTACCTCACGGTGGGCAGTCCGCCCTGGCGCCAGACCATGTTCAACGAGAAAGACATCGAAGGCGTGCAGCGGAACTTCTTTCGTGCGCTGATCAATACGTACCAGTTCTTTACGCTGTATGCGAATATCGACGGATTCACCGGATCGGAAGAGGAGCAGCCTGTCGCCGAACGTCCGGAAATCGATCAGTGGATCATCACCGAACTCAATGCACTGATCGGGACGGTGCGATCGCTGATGGACGCCTACGACGTGACGCCCGCCGCGCGGGCCATCCAGGAATTCACCATCGACCAGCTGTCGAACTGGTATGTACGCCGCAACCGGCGCCGTTTCTGGAAAGGAGACATGTCCGCCGACAAACTGGCCGCCTACCAGACGCTGCATCGCTGCCTGCTTGCCGTGGCACAGTTGATGTCGCCGTTCGCGCCCTTCCTGTCGGAACATCTGTATCGCCGGCTCACGGTGAACGTACCCGCCGGTGCGGCGGAAGAATCCGTGCACCTGGCCTTGCTGCCCGAAGCCGGCCTGATCGATGAGGATCTCAAGCAGCGCATGCACGCGGCACAGCGCGTCGTGTATCTGACCCGCAGCCTGCGGGAGCAGACACGCATCAAGACCCGCCAGCCTCTCGCCCGCATCCTCGTGGCCACGACCGCACCGGAGCTCGCCGGACAGATCGAAGCGATGAAAGACGTGATCCTCGAGGAGACCAACATCAAGGAAGTGGAGTTCATCGCGAACGACTCCGAGATGCTGAAAAAGCGGGCCAAGGCGAATTTCAAGGTCATCGGTCCGAAATACGGCAAGCAGGTGAAAGCCATTGCCGCCGCAGTGGGCGCGTTCACGCTCGAACAGATCAACCGCCTCGAGGCGGAGGGCGCAATCACCGTCACCATCGATGGCGGACAGCAGTCACTCGAGAGTGAAGACGTCGAGATCCAGCATCTGGACATCGAGGGCTGGACCATCGGCACCGACGGAGATCTGGTGGTGGCACTGGACACGGCACTCAATGACGCGCTGCGTGACGAGGGCCTGGCACGCGAGTTCGTAAGCAAGATGCAGTCTCTCCGGAAGGACCGCAATTTCGCCGTCACCGATCGTATTGTCATCACTTTTCATGCCGAAGATGAAACGCTCGAACGGGCAATTCTCAATATGGAATCGTATATTTGCGCAGAAACGCTTGCAGCAAAGATCGTTCGTGACACGGACCCCGAAGGTCGTACGTCGACAGTCGAAGTGAATGAACACACCTGCAGCGTTGATATAACCCATTACCACGGTGACTGACCGCATTGCGGTCCTCCCGTTCCTCTGTTACGGAGATACTGTCATGAAAGCGAAAAAGAACATCGATATGAACGCGGAGCGCGCGACGGCAAACGTTGTGACCTCGGCAGATACTCCCGTGCGGTCGGTTTCCAGCACGAAGCGCGGTGCCGATGCGAAGGCCTCCCCGAAATCTTCTACCACAAAAAAAGCTGTGGCCAAGGAAGATGTCTCCAAAGGGAAGACCAAGAAGGCGACGGCCAAGGATGTTGAAGTGAAAAAATCCACGGCGAAAAAATCCGCAGGCAAGACCGCGGACGCGAAGAAACCGGCAGCAAAGAAAGCCGCAGGCAAGACGGCGGACGCAAAGAAACCGGCAGCAAAGAAAGCCGCAGGCAAGACGGCAGTCGCGAAGAAACCGGCAGCAAAGAAAGCCGCAGGCAAGACGGCGGACGCAAAGAAACCGGCAGCAAAGAAACCGGCAGCGAAGAAAGCCGCGGGCAAGACAGCGGACGCAAAGAAACCGGCAGCGAAGAAAGCCGCGGGCAAGACAGCGGACGCGAAGAAACCGGCAGCAAAGAAAGCCGCAGGCAAGACGACGGACGCAAAGAAACCGGCAGCGAAGAAAGCCGCAGGCAAGACGGCGGACGCAAAGAAACCGGCAGCGAAGAAGTCTGTGGGCAAGAGTCCTGTCGTCCCCAAGGCAACCGCAGCGAAAAAGACCTCCGTGCGGAAGAAGGC
>JAGTUZ010000279.1 GCA_018224415.1 Bacteroidota bacterium
AGTGTGGCTACGCTGGATGGCACGCCGTGGGTCGCCTATGTCGCGGATGGTGAGGTTGTTGTGCGCATCGGGGGAAGCACGGGCTGGGTGACGGCGTATTCCGCGCCGGTGACGATGAAAAATGACTGCACGCCGGCGATCGCCCTGCTGGGGGATTATGAAGGTGCAGTGGCGCGGGGTCCCGCCATCTGCGTGGTGTGGGAGGATCATTACGAATTGCGCTTCGCGCTGCTGCAGGGACGCAACGTGCTGGTGGACAATGCGCTGCTGGCGGCGGGTCGTCCGCAAGCAGGCGGCGGTGTCGATCAGCCGCGCTTCCCGAGTGTCGCAGCCAGCACGATGACGCCGGCACCGCGGGCGGCGGATCATGGTTTCCATATCGCGTGGATCGAAGCCGGAAATATCTATTATGTGCAGCTCGGCCTCGACCGTCGAAATAATCCGGCGGTCCTTTCGAACTGGCGTCCGGGCGGCGCGATGAACATCGAAACCGCCCATGCACGCACGGGCTCGGTGGGCGCGGGCTATCCTGCGCGGCATGCGCCATCGGTCGCTGTGACGCGCGAAGGCGTGGTGCATGTGGCCTTCGATGTGACGAACTGGTATTCCTCCTGGCCGGTGCACAGCAGCGGCACGGTCGGCGTCCCGACAAGCCCGACCAGCAATCCGATCAGCAGTCTCTTCGCTGTACGCGAACGTCCGATGCTGCTCACAGCGCACGGGTCCACCTGGCAAACCACCACCACGCTCGTGGGTGGCAGCTCGGTGAGCACGCTGTGCAGTCCGACCATCGGTGCGCGTTCCGCGCCGCCATCGGCCGGCAGCAAAACCGGCGCGATTCGCGTGGTATATAATGACAGCCAGGGACAACTTCGCGTCGCGCGTTTCGACGGCGGTCTCAACGTGGCCGTCCATGCGGAGGGATGGGACCCGTCCATCACGGCGTGGTCGCCGTATATCGATGGATTGCTGGACGTCTTTTCCTACACCGCGCAGCAGCCCTACGCCTGGCATCTGCTGGCGTCGCAGCAGGGCTTGGCGAAGACAGCGGAAGTGGATATGCTCCGCATGCGGCAGATTCTTCTCTCGCGTGAGGATGCCCTGGTTTCCTGCGGACTCGCATCCCCGCGGCTCAGCGATGGCAACGGACAGCGTCCCATCGAATGGGACGTCGCGCATGATTCCCTGGTCATCGGTGTGAACAGCACGCTGCACGAAAAAATGCGCACGGCTGTATTCATTCCCGCCCCCGGCGAACGTCTGCTTGTGGACGTGGAGCGTTTCGGCATGAATAATAGTGACTCGCAGGCGGAAGTGCTGCTGCGTGTCAACGACGCGAAAAGCGGTGAAGCGCTGCGGGTCATCAGCTTTTCGCTGCATGCCTTTGCATCCGCCGCGGCCATGGCCGTGCAGGAAATCGATCTCTCCGGCGTCGCGGGTGCAGCGGTGTATGTCGACGCTACGGTGTTCTCGCCGGGCGAGTCCTGGGAAACCGCGGTGGTCGACCGTTACGCTCCGGCATCGACCTCGACCGACGATGGGATGATGAAGGAAATCGAAATTGCAGCAGCGGATCGTCCGGCCCTGCGTCAGAACCATCCGAACCCGTTCAATCCGTCCACCAGCATCGGGTATAGAATGCCCGAAGCGGGGAGTGTCCGCCTGGCGGTATACAACCTGCTCGGTCAGGAAGTCGCCGTGCTTGAGGACGGCTGGCGCGCTGCAGGCGAACACACCGCCTCCTTCGACGGTGCTTCGCTGCCGGGTGGCGTGTATCTCTATCGACTCGAATGCGGCGGCGCAGTGCGAACGCGCAGCATGCATCTGGTGAAATAATATCCGCTCGCTCAATCCCACCTCTCCATCCTACCTCTGCCACACGGAAGGGCCCTGCAATCGCGGGGCCTTTCTGTATATTGTGGGCAACACGAAGCTATCGGATGAAGACCATGCACCGACACACCGCGAATCTTTCATTTGTCATTTTCATATTTGTCATTCCGTCCTTCCTCCCGCTGGCGGCGCAGGTACGTGAAAGCAACGCCGGGATGTTGATCGAATCCACGGGGGGAATGGTGGTTTCCGCGAGTCCGGAGGCGAGCGCGGTGGGGGCGGCGGTGTTGCGCGCGGGCGGGAATGCGGTGGATGCCGCGGTGGCAACGGGTTTTGCGCTGGCGGTGACCTATCCGTCCGCCGGAAATATCGGCGGGGGCTGTTATATACTCATTCGTTTGGCGGACGGCAGGGAAGCCGCCATCGACGCACGGGAAACGGCGCCGGCCGCGGCGTCCCGCGACATGTATATCGACAGGAACGGTTCGGTGGAGCAGGAGCAACTGCTGTACGGTCCCTCCGCCGCCGGCGTGCCGGGGTCGGTGGATGGGTTGCTGCATGCGCTGGAGAAATACGGCACACGGTCGCGGGAGGACATGCTGCGTCACGCGATCGGACTCGCGCGTGACGGATTTCCCGTACATCGACGCCTTGCCGCAGGGTTTCGTCTGTATCGCCAGGAGTTCATTCGTTATTCATCGACATGGAATATGTTCGCTCCTTCCGGCACGCTTCCCGCCGCGGGGGAGACGTGGACGCAGCTGCAACTCGCGCGCACGCTGCAGCGCATCAGCGACAGCGGACGTGCCGGATTCTATCGCGGTGAAACGGCGCGTCTCATTGTCGCGGGCATGGCGGCGGAAGGTGGATATATCACCGAGGCCGATCTCGCGGATTATCGATGTATCGAACGCCGTCCCCTGCGCGGTCGCTATCGCGGATTCGATATTCTTTCCATGCCCCCGTCGAGTTCCGGCGGCGTGGCGCTGCTGCAGATGCTCGGGATGCTCGAAGGGGTGGAACGTTTTTCCCCTCCCGCGGGCGACGCGCGCTCTGCCTCGCTCATGATCGAAGCCATGCGGCGCGCCTTTGCCGACCGCGCGGAATTTCTCGGTGATCCGGCATTCTCGAAAATTCCTCTCGACCGCCTGCTGTCGCGGGAGTATCTTGATTCGCTTTTCACCGGCGTTGACGGCAGTCGCGCCACGCCGAGCGCCGCGTTGCGTCGCGCGGTCGCGCCGTCGAAGGAAGGAAACAACACCACGCATTATTCCGTTGTCGACCGCTGGGGAAATGCGGTGTCGGTGACAACGACCATCAACAGCACCTTTGGTTCGAAATATGCCGTGCCGGATGCGGGGTTTCTGCTGAACAATGAAATGGATGATTTCAGCGCGCGTCCCGGAGTACCGAATCAGTTCGGTCTCATCGGCGGGGAGGCAAACAGCATCGCGCCCGGAAAACGCATGCTCAGTTCCATGACGCCAACCATCGTGCTGGAAGACGGCAAAACACGCCTGCTGCTGGGAAGTCCGGGCGGTTCGCGCATTATCACCACCGTGCTGCAGGTGCTGATGAACGTGCTGGATTTCGGTTTATCCCTCGACGCTGCGGTTGCGCGGCGGCGTTTCCATCATCAATGGTATCCCGATGTTGTCATCACCGAGCAGAATGCCTTCGACAGGAAAACCGCCACGGCGCTGCGTGCGATGGGATATGACATCCGCCAGGACCCGGATTTCGGGCGGGTGGACGCGATATATATCACTCCTGCCGGACAGCGCCAGGGATTCTCTGATCCCCG
>JAGTUZ010000280.1 GCA_018224415.1 Bacteroidota bacterium
ATCAACGCGGTGTACTTCAAGGGAAACTGGACCGAGCGTTTCGATCCGGCCCTTACACGGGATGCTACCTTCCTCGCCCCTGACGGCGTCCGGCTGCCGGTGAAGATGATGTCCCGCAGCGGTTCGATGCGCTATCACCAGGATGCACTGGCGGAGATCGCCGATCTGCCGTACGGCTGGGATCGCTATGCCATGGCCGTTCTGCTGCCGCGACCGGGCGTTTCGCTCGGAGAGCTTCGCGAGGCGCTGCAACCAACGCAGTGGGCGTCGTGGCTCGAAGCGCTGCAGGAGACATCGATGGACCTGCAACTGCCGCGCTTCACGCTTTCGTACGAAACCCGTCTCGTGGACGTGCTCACCCAACTGGGCATGGGCATCGCCTTCGATCCGAATCAAGCGGATTTCACCGGCATCAATGCCGCCGGCGACCTGCATATCAGCGACGTGCGGCACAAGACCTTTGTCAAGGTCGACGAAGAAGGGACCGAGGCCGCGGCGGTCACTTCCGTGGAGATGGGTACCACTTCAATGCCGCCGGTCATGCGCGTCGACCGTCCGTTTGTATTCGTGATCCACGAACGCCACACCGGGGCCATCCTGTTCATCGGACAGGTCACGCGTCCAGAGGACTGACAGCTCTTATTCTCCTGCATGCACAACCGTATCATCGAAAAAACATTCCATCTCCCCGTCGGAGAGGACGCCCTCTTCGTCAAGCTCCTGCTCCACTCCACACCGGAGGCCGCCGAAACGCAGCCCACCTGGGTGTTCCTGCACGAGGCGCTGGGGAGCGTGGGACAGTGGAAGAGCTTTCCCTACGAACTGTGCCGCGCCACGGGCCTCGACGGCATCGTGTATGACCGTGTCGGACACGGCCGCTCTTCGCCGATGCGCAGGCCTCGGGATTCAGGTTTCTACAGGGAGGAAGCGGAGCTCTACCTGCGTGGTCTGTTGAAAGAACTCAATGTGCGTCGTCCCCTGTTGTTCGGTCACAGTGACGGAGCAACGCTTGCGCTCACCTATGCCTCCGCCTTCCCCGATGAAGTCGAGGGGGTGGTCTCCGAGGCCGCGCATGTCGTCATCGAGGATATCACGGTCGATGGTATCCGCGAGGCGCAGGCGTTGTATGGGACGACGGATCTTCGGGACAAGCTTTCGCGCTACCATGCGGAGAAAACAGACGCCGTGTTTTCCGCATGGGCTGATTCCTGGCTCGATCCTGCGCTGGCGGATTGGGACATGCTCGGAGATCTCCGTGGCATCCGTTGCCCGGTGCTCGTTGTGCAGGGGAGTGAGGACCAGTACGGCAGCCGGCGCCAGGTCGATCTCATCGTGGAGCATGCGGGTGGTCCGGCGGAAATCCTCTGGCTCGAGGGCGTCGGGCATGTGCCGCATCTGCAGGCACGTCAGCGCATCATCGACGAAACAACGCGATGGAGCGCCGCACAGCGGGGCTGAACCGTTCTGTTCCGTACACAAAAAAAATGCCGGGCGCGATCGCACCCGGCATTGATATATAGGGATGTCGGAGTCCGATTATATACAATCAGCGCGACACGAGGAAGCTGCGATACTGCTGTTCGCCGCCGCTGCGGACGCGGTAGAGGTAGACACCCGGCTGCAGCGCTGTCGTGGCGATCGTGAAGGACAGGCGCGCACCCGGCATCGCGCTGCCGCGATGCGTCTCCACCCGGCGTCCCAGCGCGTCGTAGAGATCGATGTCCGCCGTGGAGGCCGCGCCGAGCTGCACCGGCACGGTCAGCGACATGGCCGCAGGCTGCGGGTAATGCGGCAGAATATGAAAGGCTGCCGCAGAGGGCACGGGGGAAGCGTCGACCGTGGCGTCGACCTCGATCTCGAATGACTGCTGACCCTTGCCGAAACGGTTCGCGGCTTCGAACAGCACGATATGTTTGCCCAGCTGCTGGTCGGTGGGAGTCCAGGTGATCAGGCCGCTCTGCGGATGGATCGCGAGACCGCTCGGACCGGCATTGATCGCGAAATCCGGCGCGGGACGCGCATCGACCTCGGCCTGGTACCAGAACGGCTTGTTGGGACCAATCCGCTGGTTCGGAATGACAGAAAGAACCGGTGCCTTGTACACTTCGAGTGTAAAGCTTTGCTCACCCATGCCGGCGCTGTTGGTGGCCGTGATGCGTACGGTATGCGGACCGGCCTGAACGCGCGTCGGTATCCACAGCACCGTTCCACGGGCCGGCTCGATGATCATCCCTTGCGGTTTTTCCGTGAGGGCGTAGGTGATCGGGGGAGTACCGTTGACGGTCACCTGGTAGGTGTACTGCTTCCCGGCTTCGGCCTCGGTGATTGCTGTCGATGTGACGGTCGGACCGCTGGCGGATGCGGATACGTTTATCTGGAAGGATTGCATGTCACTGCCGGACTGGTTGGCCGCGACAACCGTCACGTCCTGAAGCCCCTCCTGTCCCGCTGCGGGTATCCAGGTGATCTGTCCTGTTGACGCATCGATCGCCATTCCATTGGGTGCGGTGGCGAGACTGAACACCGGCGCGGGTTCGCCGAAGGCCTGCACGTCATACGAATAGAGCTGTCCCACGCGCGCGGTGGTTTTCGGCAGGGAAGTGATGGTGGGAGCGTTCCCGGAAATACAGCGAAACGGCAGTCCCGTGCTGGCATGCACCAGGCAGGTCAGCGTGTCGCTGGAGGCCGTGTAGCGGAAGAACCAGTATTGCCCCTGTGGGATATAGCGGTTTGCCACAGGATTGTTGATCACGAAGGCGAGGGGAATTTTCGCATCGGGATTGTTCTGCAGGAAGGTTGCACCACCGCCGTCTTTCGATCCCTGCAGGGCCGCGTCGCTGTCGGCCCAAGGTTCGGTCATTTGCGCGGTGCCGAGCGCCACGGGGAAATACTGCGTGATGGTATCAAGCGGAAGTTTTACCGCCTGGTCACCGAGCAGCGGAACGCGGGCGCCGATGTAATACGCGGCGGAGTCAAGCGATGCGCTGTACATCCGGTACAGCCACCCCGTGGCCTTGCCGTCGGTGACGTCAAACTCGAACCGGACGCCCTGGTACTCGAAACCGAAAAACAGGGCGTTGGTCAGAACAGCGTCGGAAGCGAATTCGATCTGTGCCTTTCCAATTACGATCGGCAGGACATCCTTGGCCGTCACTTTTTCGAGCAGCTGCGCATGCAGGGGCATGGTACAGCAGACGGCCAACAGCAGGAGGAGGGAAATACGTCTCATATTGACACCATTGTGTGAAGCAAATC
>JAGTUZ010000281.1 GCA_018224415.1 Bacteroidota bacterium
GCGACCCGGAAGCCTTTTTCAATCCCAATGTCGTCAAGCTGGTAACGGATGCGGCCGGAAATGCGTTGTATTTCTCCCGGGCCCCCATCCCGCATGACCGCGACGGATCGGCGGCGCAAGCCGGGGACGGTAACGGATCCGGCGATGGCGGTGTCTACTCCGGGCAGATTGGTATCCACCGCAAGCATATCGGGATCTACGCCTTCCGGCGGGAGGCCCTGCGTCGCTTCGCAGCGCTGCCGCCCGGACAACTCGAACAGCTGGAAAAACTCGAGCAGCTCCGGGCGCTCGAACACGGACTGCGCATCCGCGTCGCGGATGTGGCCGCGGATTCACAGGCGGTGGACACGCCTGAAGACCTGCGTCTCGTCGAAGAACTCCTGAACAACGAAAGCTCATGACCGACCATACACCCCCTTCACGCATTTCCATCATCACGCTCGGCTGTTCGAAAAACACCGTTGACTCCGAAGTGCTCATGCGGCAGATCGAGCAGAACCGCTTCACGCTGGTCGACGACCCGAACGACGCCGACACGGTGATCATCAACACCTGCGGCTTCATCGACGTGGCGAAGGAGGAATCCGTCAACACCATCGTCGAGGCGGCGGAGATGAAAAAAACCGGCGCTATCCGGAATCTCTACGTCGCCGGCTGCCTCTCGGAGCGCTACCGCGCGGACCTGGAAAAGGAACTGCCGGAAGTGGACCGCTTCTTCGGCGTGACGGATTTCAAGAACATCCTCGAGACGCTCGGCGGCAGCTACAAGTACGAATTGCTCGGCGAGCGGCATCTGACCACGCCGCGGCATTCCGCCTACCTGAAAATCAGCGAGGGCTGCGACCGCCCCTGCTCCTTCTGCTCCATCCCGCTGATGCGCGGCGGACATGTGTCGCGTCCGATGGATGACATCGTGCGCGAGGCGGAATTCCTCGCCACCGGGGGAACGAAGGAACTCGTGCTCATCGCGCAGGACACCACGTATTACGGCCTCGATCTGCACGACGAACGCCAACTCGCGCCGCTGCTTTCCGCGCTGGCCGACGTCCACGGCCTCGAGTGGATCCGGCTGATGTATGCCTACCCCTCGCGCTTCCCGCTCGAGGCGCTCGACGTCATCCGCGAGCGGAACAACATCTGCAACTACATCGACATCCCTATCCAGCACATCAACGACGACGTGCTCAAGTCCATGCGCCGCGGCATCACGCGCCGGGCCACCGAGGAACTGCTCGAGACCATGCGCGCGCGAGTGCCCGGCATCGCCATCCGTTCGACGCTCATCGTCGGCTACCCGAACGAAAGCGAGGCCGCCTTCCAGGAGCTGTACGACTTCGTCGCGGCGCAGGAGTTCGACCGCCTCGGCGTCTTCCTCTATTCGCAGGAGGAGAACACCACGGCGCATATTCTCGGCGACCCGCTTCCCCACGAGGTAAAGGAAGAACGCCGCGCCGCGATCATGGAACTGCAGGCCGAAATCTCGCAGCGAAAAAACGAGGCGAAAATCGGCCAGCACCTGCGCGTGCTCGTCGACGGCGCGGAGGGCAATCACGTCGTCGCCCGCAGCGAGCATGACGCCCCGGAAGTGGACAACGAGGTCCTGATTCCCCTCGAGGAGTTCGGCGGCGACGCGCCCGCCGGCCGCTTCGTCGACGTCACCGTCGTCGACGCCAACGAATTCGATCTCATCGCGACACGCGGCGACGGCGCCGCGTCCGCCCCACCCGAAGCACGGAGGTAAGCCATGCGCGCCCGCACCGTAATCGCCATGCTGCTGCTGCTCACGCTGTCCGCCCACGGACAGGAGCGTGACGGCAGCCGGTACGTGCAGAACATGCGCGTGCAGCCGTTTTTCTTCGAGGCGCTGAACTTCGCGGAGTACGGCACCTATGGACTGCAGGGACGCATCGACGTGTACGTGCACGTGCCGTATGACATCGTCACCTTCGTCAAGGACGAGGAGTTCTACAAGGGCGGCTACTCCGTCACCGTCCTCGTCACCGCCGAGGAGTCATCGAAAATCCAGAAAGAGGAAAGCTGGGAACGCCGCATCGACCTGCTCAGCTTCGAGCGCACCAACAATCCGAACTACTACGACCTCACGCAGCGTTCGCTGCAGCTCGCACCCGGGCGCTACCAGTTCGAGGTCATTTTCGAGGACAGGGAATCCCAAAAGGAATTCCGCCTCTCGAAAGCCGTAACCGTTCGGAAATTCGACGCCAATCTCTTCGGGATCAGCGACCTGATGCTCGTGCGCGCCGTGGAGAGCGAGGGGGCGAAAAAGAAGATCTCGCCGCAAGTCAATCCCAACGTCGCGGCGCTCAAGGACGGCTTCGAGCTGTTTTACGAAGTCTACAATCCCTACCAGCTCGGCGGCATCGCCATCGACTACCGCATCACCCGGCGCGGGCAGGAGGTGTACCGCAAGCAGTCCGCGCAGGGCATCCGCGAGGGACTCAACACCTTCCTCGCCGCCATCAACTCCGGCAGTCTCGGCATCGGCATCTACACGCTCGAGGTGCGGATTCACCGCTCCGCCGACAGCAGCGACGCCGGCCAGCTCGCGCGCATCGAGCGGCAGTTCCTCATCGAGTGGCTCACGGCCGGCGCACCGATCAGCATCGTGGATCTCGACGAGGCCATCGACCAGCTGCGGTATTTCGCGAAGGGCGACGAACTCGACTACATCCGCGAGGCCGAGGACCAGGACGAGCGGCGCCGACGTTTCGAGGAATTCTGGGAGCGGCACAATCCCACGCCCGGCTCGAAAGGCAACGCCGCGATGGTCGAGTACTATAACCGCGTGGCCTACGCCAACCAGCAGTTCGGCCACTACATGGCCGGCTGGAAAACCGACCGCGGCATGGTATACATCCTCTACGGACCGCCCGACTACATCGACCGCCACCCGCTCGACACCGAGTCCAAGCCCTATGAAATCTGGGAATACTACGAGATCAACAAGCGCTACGTCTTCATCGACGAAAGCGGCTTCGGCGACTACCGCCTCCTCTACCCCATCTGGGACGACCGGAACCGGCTAAGGTAGGCACATCGACCGGGCGGGCCTACGCCGCCCGCGTTTCCTGTTCCTTGTACTGGAGCTGGTAGAGGCGATAGTAGATGCCGCGCTGGGCGAGCAGTTCCTGGTGATTGCCGCGTTCGCGGATCTGTCCCTTGTGCATGACCAGGATGGTGTCGGCGTTCTGGATGGTCGACAGGCGGTGGGCGATGACGATGGAGGTGCGGCCCTTGAGCAGCCGCGCGATGGCCTGCTGGATGAGTTCTTCGGACTCGGTGTCGACGCTGGACGTCGCCTCGTCGAGGATGAGCAGTTCGGGATCGTATGCCAGCGCGCGCGCGAAGGCGAGCAGCTGCTTCTGCCCAACGGAGAGCGAACCCCCTCGCTCGCGAATGTTCGATTCGTAGCCCTCAGGCAGCTTTTCGATGAAACGGCTCGCGCCGACGGCCTCGGACACTTCGCGCACCTTCTCGAGGGGAATGCCGTCATTGCCGAGCGTGATGTTACTGCGGATGCTCCCGGAGAACAGGAAAACATCCTGCAGCACGATGCCGATGTGCCGTCGCAGTTCGGCCGTGGTCATCTCGCGCAGGTCCACGCCCCCCACGGTGATGCGTCCCTTCTGCACGTCGTAGAAACGGCAGAGCAGGTTGATAATGGTGGTCTTGCCCGAACCCGTGGCGCCGACGATGGCCACGGAATGGCCGCGGGGGATTTCGAAGCTCACGTCCTTGAGCACCCACTCCCCTTCGTTGTAGGCGAACCACACGTTCTCGAAGCGCACGGTGTCGAGCGCAGGCAGTGCGACGCCGCGGCTGTCGGGCGGATCGGGGATGACGGTGCCATCGTCGAGCAGCTTGAAGATGCGCTCGGAAGAAGCCATCGCCGTCTGCATGACGTTGTATTTTTCCGATAGGTCGCGGATGGGACGGAAGAACATTTCCGTGTACTGGATGAAGCTGATCAGCGTGCCCACGGTCATGATGCCCGCGAGAATCGAGCCGCCGGCATACCAGATGATCAGCGCCACGGCGAGCGAACTGATGAAATCCACCGAGGGATAGAACAACGCGTAGTAATACACCGAGCGCACGTTGGCGTCGGTGTGCGCCTTGTTGATGCCGTCGAAGATGCCGGCCTCGCGCTTCTCGCGTCCGAACAGCTGCACGGTGCCCATGCCCGACATGCGCTCCTGCATGAAGGCGTTGAGCCGCGCGAGCTGAAGGCGCACGTCGCGATAGGTCTCGCGCACCTTCTTGCGGAAGAGGAAGGTGCCGTACACCAGCAGCGGCAGCACGCTGAAGGTCACCAGGGCAAGCTCCCAGTTGATCGTGAGCATGAAGATCACGATCCAAAGCAGGACGAAGATGTCCGCGAATACCGTGACCAGTCCCGACGAGAACATTTCATTGAGCACTTCGACGTCGTTGGTGACGCGCGTGACCAGGCGTCCCACGGGATTGCGGTCGAAGAAGCGCAGCGCCAGGCGCTGCATATGGCGAAACACCTGCATGCGCACGTCGACGATGATGCGCTGCCCGATCCACTGCGTGAAATACGTCATGAAATACTGCGCCACACCCTGCAGCAGCAGCGTGCCCAGCAGCAGTCCCGCCACGAGCAGCAGTCCGTCGGCGTCGCCGATCGAGATGTAGTCGTCAATCGCGATCTTGGTCAGATACGGCCGCAGCGGACTGAGAGCCGAGATGAACACCGTCAGCAGGATCGCTCCCACGACCTGCGGCGCGTAGGGACGCGCGTATTGCAGCAGACGACGCATCAGCCGGCCGTCGTATGCTTTTCCCAGTACTTCTTCTTCCTGCATGGATTCCCGCTGGTTGATATCTTTTCAAAACATCGTAAGATACGGAAATAGTTCAATCGGAGAGGCGGAGAGGCGGCCTGGGGACGGCGCGCCCCAGCGCGCCGTGGCAGATGGGAAGGAAGGAATCGCATGGGAGGCACTGCGCCTGTGTTCAATTTGGAATTCTTTCCAATAATGTTTTCTTGAATAGGCTGGAGTTGTCCAACAGCCACAAGCTGTTCCGATCTATTTTCTCCTACATACGCTGCGTTTTCGCCCGCCCACGACGGTGTCGGGACAGGTGCGCAGTATGGTTCCCTCCCGCCCGCTTTCCATTTTTTTCCCTTACAATACAGGTACCGACTGATGTCCACCACCAACATCAGGGCGCGGCGCATTGCCGAGCGCATCGACACGGGCGCGGCCTCGGGCGGCGTCGCCGGCGACGGCGACGGCGACGCGCTGGCCCGCTGGAAGGACTGGCAGTGGCAGTTGCGCCATGCCATCCGCGACATATCGACCTTCGAATATCTTCTCGGCGTGGAGTTCACGCGCGACGAACGCAGGAAACTGCAGGAAACGCTGGACAAATTCCCGCTCTCGGTCACGCCCTACTATCTCTCGCTCATCGACACGAAGGATTTCCGCAACGACCCGGTGTTCCGGCAGTCCTTCCCCTCTCCCTCGGAACTGATCATCGGCGCGCACGACATGGCCGATCCGCTGGCGGAGGACAGCGACAGTCCCGTGCCCGGCATCACGCACCGCTATCCCGACCGCGTGCTGTTTCACGTGAGCAATCTCTGCGCGATGTACTGCCGGCACTGCACCCGCAAGCGCAAGGTCGGCGACATGGACCGCATCCCCGTGCGCGACGACGTGCGCGAGGGCATCGCGTACATCCGCGCGCATCCGGAGGTGCGCGACGTGCTGCTGTCGGGCGGCGATCCGCTGATGCTCGGCGACGACTATCTCGACTGGATGCTCTCGGAAATCCGCGCCATCCCGCATGTGGAAATCATCCGCATCGGCACGCGCATGCCCGTGGTGCTGCCGTATCGCATCACCGATGCGCTCGTGGACGTGCTGAAGAAATACCATCCGCTGTGGGTGAACACGCATTTCAACCATCCCTCCGAAATCACGCCCTCCTCGCGGGAGGCGCTGCGAAAACTCGCCGACGCCGGCATTCCCCTCGGCAACCAGAGCGTGCTGCTGGCCGGCGTCGACGACTGTCCGCGCATCATGAAAACGCTGGTCCACAAGCTCGTGATGAACCGCGTGCGGCCGTATTACATGTACCAGTGCGATCTGTCCGAAGGACTCTCACATTTCCGCACGCCCGTCGGCAAAGGCATCGAGATCATCGAGAATCTCGTCGGCCACACGAGCGGACTGGCCGTGCCGACCTATGTGATCGACGCACCGGGCGGCGGCGGGAAGATTCCCGTCATGCCCAACTACCTCATCTCCTGGTCGACGAACAAGGTGGTGCTGCGCAACTACGAAGGCGTGATCACGACCTACAAAGAGCCCGACGCTTACGAGCCGGTGTTCTGCGACCGCGACTGCGAACGCTGCGACCTGCAGCTGGCGGTGGATTCGAAGGAAGACGACTACCGCGCGGTCGGCATTTCGCAGCTGCTCTCGGACCAGGACGAGGTCATCGCGCTGGTGCCGGATTCCAACGAACGCCTCCTGCGCCGCAACGGCGAGGGGGACGGCAATGTCGACAGTGTCGGCAACGGCGAGCGGGACGCGAAGGAAGAGGTCGCCATCTAATGCACGCGATCGATTACGGCATCATCGCGCTCTACCTGCTCGCCGTGCTGGCGGTGGGTTTTCATTTCATGCGCAAAAACGAGAGCCGTGACGATTATTATGTCGGTGGACGCAACATGACCGCCGGACATCTCGGTCTCTCCATCGCCGCGACGGATGTGGGCGGGGGATTTTCGATCGGGCTGGGGGGGCTCGGCTTCGTGATGGGACTTTCCGCGAGTTGGCTGCTGTTCACCGGCCTGGTCGGTGCCTGGCTGGCGGCGGTGCTGGTCATTCCGCGCGTCAAAAGCTTCGACGCACAGGAGGGCCTGCTGACCTTTCCCGACCTGCTGCGCCGCAGTTACGGTCCGCAGGTGGCCATGATCGCGGCCGTGATTTCCGGCGTCGGATACCTGGGATTCACCGGCGGACAGATCCTCGCCGGCGCGAAGCTGGCGGTGTCCACCATCGTGCCGCCAGATCCCTTCGGCATGGACGCCGAGCTGTTTTCCCTGCTGCTCATGGCGGGAGTGATGTTTCTCTACACCGCCGCGGGAGGAATCAAGGCGGTGATCTACACCGACACCGTGCAGTGGCTGCTGCTGCTGGGTGGATTGCTGTTTCTCGCCGTGCCGTTCACCGTCGTCGATCTCGGGGGTTTCGCCGAAATGCAACGGCGGCTGCCGGAGGGATTCTTCTCCCTCGACAATGTCGAGCCCCTGCAACTGCTGAACTGGTTCGTCACCATCGTGCCGATATGGTTCGTCGGCATGACGCTGTACCAGCGGCTATACGCCGCTCGCGACGAGCGCGAGGCGCGACGCGCGTGGTATCTCGCGGGACTGCTTGAATACCCGACCATCGCCTTTCTCGGCGCCTTTCTCGGCATGGCGGCACGGCTGTATTTCCCCGACGCCGAACCCGAGACCGGCCTGCCCATGCTGCTGCAGCAGGTGCTGCCTGTCGGCATCGCGGGGGTGGTTGTCGCCTCCTATTTCTCCGCGATCATGTCCACCGCCGACAGCTGCCTGATCGCCTCTTCCGGAAACTTCGTCAACGACA
>JAGTUZ010000282.1 GCA_018224415.1 Bacteroidota bacterium
AAAAATTCAGTGTGTTGCTGCGGTCGAGATCAGCGACGATGAAGACGGAGTCCGGGCGGACCGTGGAAGCCGCGCGCAGTTCGATATGATTGTCCACCGACGTCGTCGAACGCGTTTCGACGATGGCGGACGGCCAGATCAGCACGTGAGCCTGGGCGGCGTTCCAGCGCACAGGAAAACCATAGGTGAGAAGCCTCCCGTCGTCGAGTTCGGTATCCACCCGGAGGAAAACCGCGGACTTCGGGAGGCGCACGCGAACTGGCGGCGCGGCGATCAGCGTATCGACCAGCGCGTTCGCGGGTCCGAGCGAATCGGTGCTCCAGCGTACGCGATACCCTTTCACGGGGAGCGCACGACGGTCGTGCATCCAGACAATCGTCGCCGTGTCACCACTTATGGAAACGGTCAATCCGGAGGGTTCGGTGGAATGCATGAACGCGCCCTCATCGCGATCGACAACGGCGTACTCAGGATAGGACGGATAGACCGCCACCATGTCCCGGTACCGGAGAATCGGGATATCCGGCGACACGGCTCGCATCATGGGAATGTCGGCGCTGCCGGCCTCGTCGATCAGCACGAAACGCCGCGCCGCGAATTCCGCCAGAAAGCGGTCGCCGTGCACGGCGTTGTAATTGACCAGGTACGCGCGCACACCACGCGGCGTATATCCCGCCGGCTGCGCGGGGAGCGCACCGGACTGGATCAGAAACGCCAGGACAAGGACAACCACTCTTCGCATTCGATACTCCGTAAACTTGTTCGATACCTACAGCCCTCTCCATCTATTCGCCTATTCGCCTCACCGCCTATCCACTTCGGCGCGCTGGTGCGCGCCGCCCCCAGGCGTCTCACCGCCTCGCCGCTCCGACCCCCGCCGCGCGTCCTGTCACCCATGCCCAGAGGAAGTTGTAGCCGCCGATGGGACCGAACACGTCCAGCACCTCCCCGCAGAAAAACAGCCCCGGATGTTTGCGGCTTTCCATGGTTTTGTGATCGATCTCGGCGAGATCCACGCCGCCGCCGGTGACCTCGGCCACGCGGTATCCCTCGTGTGCGGACCACGGAAGCTCGCAGCGCAGCAGCACGTCGAGGAGGCGGCGCCGTTCGTCCTTGCACAGTTGCGGTAGTGTGCGGGACGGCTCCACCGCGGCGTGCCGGCACAGGGCTTCGGCGAGACGTTCGGGGAGTTCGCGGCGCAGCACGCTATGCACGGTGCCCGCTTGCGCATTGCCCAGCCGCCGGGTCCACTCCTCTTCCGGTATTTCCGTCCACCGCACGAGAAGTCTCGCATCCCGGCGTCCCTCGTCCCGCGCGCGCACGAGCACATGCGAGACATCGAGCACCGCCGGACCGCTGTAGCCGCGATGCGTGAAGAGAAACGCGTCCTCCGCGGTGGCTTCGCGTTCGCCGTCCCGCGCGGTGATCCGCACGCGAAGCGTGATGCCCGCGAGGGCGTTGAATAGCGGAGTCTCCGCGAGCACCGGCGTGAGCGCCGCGTATGTGGGATTCACCAACACGCCGAGCTTCCTTGCGAAAGCGATGCCGCTGCCGTCGCTTCCGGTTTTCGGAACGGAGAGTCCGCCGGTCGCGACGATCACCGCATCCACCACGATCGAAGGGGCGTCGGCGATGTCGACCGCCCACTTCCCGTCCTTCGGCGCGATGCCGGTCACCAGCGCCTGTGCATACAGCTTGGCGCCGCGTGCGCGCGCCTCCGCCAGCAGTCCGTCACGCACGTCACGCGCGCGCTGCGAGGCGGGGAAGAGCTTGCCGGTTTCCGCTTCCCTTTCAAGGGGCAGCTGCAGTTCCTTTTCGAAGAAGGAGATTTGTTCCTTCAGCGGCCAGCCGAGAAGGATTTTCTTCAGGGAATTTTTCGATGCATCGGTGACAAAGCGGGACGCGTCGACATCGGAGGGAAGGATGTTGCAGCGGCCCCCGCCACTGATGAGAACCTTGCGTCCGCCCTCGACGGTGCGCTCGATGATGAGCGTTTCCGCGCCGGCGCGCGCGGCGAACACCGCGGCCATCAGGCCCGCGGCCCCCGCGCCGATGATGGCAACTCGAGGGGTGTTGTCCTCAGGAGGAAGATTGACCACGGATTACGCGGATTACGCAGATTGATTGTTTGCGCACTTCTCGAACGTGCGCACGTTTCTTCCAAGATACGAAGAAAGAGACTCGCCTGTCAGCTATGCTGCAATCGGTCTCCCCGCAGGCAGGCTATGATACCCAGACGATGGTGGAAGCCTGGTCCACCCATTTGCCTGAAACCTTCCGAAGCAGCACGAAAAACTCGAAAAAATAATCTGCGTAATCTGTGGAATCAGCGGTTACTCTTTCACTCGATCAGCCGGTGCTCCACTCGATCAGCCGGTGCGGCGCATCCCCGCGGCGATGCCGTTGACCGAGGCGCGCAGCACGTCGAGAAGTCCCGTGCGCAACTCGGCATCATGGGAGGCGGCGCGATACCTCCGGAGCAGTTCGACCTGGAGGTGGCTGATCGGATCGATGTAGGGATTGCGCAGGAGTATCGAACGTCGCAGCGATGGATTCTCGTGCAGCAGATCGCCACCGGTGATGCATTCAACCACTTCGCAGCTTCGCTGGTATTCCTCGCTGATCTTGCCGTGCAGTTCGGCCGCGTGATCCGCGTCGTCGCAGAGCTGCAGGTATTCCCGCGCGATGCCCATGTCGGCCTTGAGCAATGTCATCTCGATGTTGCCAAGCAGCGTCGCGAAAAATGGCCACTCCCGGTGCCAGGCGCGCAGATCGTCCCACGTGAGCAGCTTCCTCTCCACTGCGCGATGCAGCGCACTGCCGAAGCCGTACCAGCCGGAAAGGATGTTGCGTGACTGGGTCCAGGAAAACACCCAGGGGATGGCGCGAAGATTCCGGAGGGAATCGGATTTTTTTCGCGACGACGGACGTGATCCGATCTCGATCTGCTCGATCACGTCGATGGGTGTCGCCTGTCGGAAGAACGGAATGAAATACTCGTGTTCCAGCAGGTTGCGATAGGCGTCCATCGCGTTTTGCGAGATTTCCTCGAAGATTGCCAACCGTTCCGGCTGCTCGACCCGGCAGGGCAGGTAGTTGCATTCGGCACTGCTCTGCAGCACCGCCGACGTGGCAAGTTCGAGACTGCGCAGGGCGATCTGCGGCATGGCGTATTTCGCGGAAATCATCTCACCCTGCTCGGTGATTTTGATGGCTCCGTCGATGGTGCCAACGGGCTGCGCGAGGATCGCCTGGTTGAGCGGTCCGCCACCCCGGGAGACGCTGCCACCGCGGCCATGGAACATGATCAAGCCGACACCGAACTCGCGACACACTTCCTGCAGCGCAATCTGCGCCTTGTACAGCTCGAAGTTGGAGGTCACGATCCCGCCGTCCTTGTTGCTGTCGGAATACCCGAGCATCACCTTCTGCCTGCGCTCGCGCAAGTCGAGGTGCCGGGCATAGGCGGGATTTGTGAACAGCCGCCGCATGGTATCCGCCGCCTTCCGCAGGTCTTCGATGGTCTCGAACAATGGAAGGATATCAAGACGTGAAAACACGACCTCGCCTTTTCGCACATCCACCAGCCCGGCTTCCCGCGCTAGCAACAGGGCTTCGAGCACGTCGCTCGGCACGCTGCTCATGCTGATGATGAAATCGTTGCATGCCTTTTCGCCGTGGCGATCCTTGCCCTCCCGGAGGACACCGAATTCCTCGAGTATTTGAAGCGTCTCTCCTTCGATACTGTGGCTCAGCCCGACCACCGGCCGGCTGTTGAGTATCTCACGAGTCAGCAGGGATTCTTTTTCGTCATTGGTCTTCCGCGCGTAATCGGTACAGATTTCCGCGCGCTCGAACAGGTCGGCAATGGCCAGGCCGATCAGCTCGGAATTCTGCCTGATGTCGAGGGAAACCAGGTGGAATCCGAACGTCCGCACCTTGTACATGAGCGGGAGGATGCGTCGGCGGGCCACGGACTCTGCACTGTTTCCCGACAGGCTTTCAGACAACAGCCCGAGGTCGCGGAGAAACTCGTCGGCGTTTGCATAGCGATATCCTTCATCCGCCAGCGTATTCCGAAGCTTGTGCCACATGCACAGAACCTTGACGCGGTAGATCTCCGACTGGTCGCGCAGATCCTCGTCGCTGACCTGGGAGCGCAAACCCTCTCGGTCACGGGCGAAAGACTCCCGCAGTTCGACGGTTGCGTCGACCAGCCGTGTCGAGGCGCTGAGCGAGTCGAAAAGGTCATCGGTGTCCTGGATATAGAGCTGGAGAATCTGGCGTCGGTGCAGGTCCATCGCCATGCGCGTCACCTCGGGAGTGACAAACGGATGTCCGTCGCGGTCCCCCCCGATCCACGATCCGAAACGCACGATGGTCGGGGCGGGATCGGTGAGGTCGTACAGTTCCTGGAGATCGCGGTTGAGCGACCGGTACAGTCGTGGGATGGTATCGTAAAGAATGCGCCGGAAGTAGAACAACCCGCGGCGTATCTCGTCTCGCACGGTGACCTTCTGTCGGCGCACGGCGTTGGTCTGCCAGAGAATGGTCAGTTCGGTGCGAATCTCCTCACGGATGTCAAGCTGCTCTTCGTCCGTCAGCGCCATCTCGTCGCGCCGGAGCAGGAGTTCGCCGATGCGGAGGATTTTCTGCAGCACGGTCTGCCGCGTCGCTTCGGTCGGGTGCGCGGTGAACACCGGCACCAGATCAAGGTCGTCGAGCAGCTGCCGCAGATCCCCTGCCTGCAATCCCTCGAGCGCCAACTGCTCGAGCACCTCGCGCAGCGACCCGCGCTGCGGACTACCGTCTTCGAGCGCATGCGCCCGCTGCCGGCGGATATGGTGGATCTCGTCGGCCGCGTTCACAACAACAAAGAAAAACGTGAAGGCCCGAATCAGCTTGTGCGCGCGCTCCACGTCGAGCGAACAAACGATATCGCGGATGCTTCGCTCCGTTTCTTCGGTCGGTGTCAGTCGATAGGTTTTCGTGAACTGCCGCATCCGTTCGACCAGCTCGAAAAAATCACGGCCTTCCTGCTCGATCAGTACTTCCCCCAGCAGGGCACCCAATTCACGGATGTCACGCCGCAACAAAAGTTCATTGTCAGTCCGTTCGTCGTTCATCGTGTCATTCTCCTTTCGGGAGTAGAGTAACCGCCCGCCTTCGTACCGCTTCGCGGTACTTCGGCGTGGCAGGCCGGATTACTCCTTTGTTCGCGGATTCAATTCGGATTTCAGGTACACACCGGTGTGGCTTTCAGAACAACGGACAATCTCCTCCGGTGTTCCTTCCGCCACGATGTAGCCGCCTTCCGCGCCACCTTCCGGACCCATGTCGATGATCCAGTCCGCAGTCTTGACGACGTCGAGGTTGTGCTCGATCACCACGACGGTATTTCCTTTTTCCACCAGTTGTTCGAGTACATTGAGCAGCATGCGCACATCCTCGAAATGCAACCCGGTTGTGGGTTCGTCGAGAATGTACAGCGTACGGCCGGTGCCGACTTTCGAGAGTTCGGTTGAAAGCTTGACACGCTGGGCTTCACCGCCGGAGAGCGTCGTCGCCTGCTGGCCGAGGCGGATGTAGCCGAGACCGACGTCGTACAGCGTCTGCAGCTTGCGGCGGACGCGCGGGATTTCGCTGAAGAAATCGAGGCCCTCGGCGACGGACATCTCGAGAACGTCGGCGATGGATTTGCCGTGGAAGCGCACTTCGAGCGTCTCGCGGTTGTAGCGCTTGCCCTTGCAGACCTCGCACAACACGTACACGTCGGGCAGGAAGTTCATCTCGATCTTGCGCACACCGTCGCCGCTGCAGGCGTCGCAGCGCCCACCCTCGACATTGAAGCTGAATCGTCCGGCACTGTAACCACGGATTTTTGCTTCGGGCAGATTCGTGAAGAGGTCGCGGATGAAGGTGAACAGACCGGTATAGGTTGCGGGATTGGAGCGCGGCGTCCTTCCGATCGGCGCCTGGTCGATGTCGATCACCTTGTCGATAAACGCAAGGCCCTCGATGCCGTCATGCGGCAGGATGGCC
>JAGTUZ010000283.1 GCA_018224415.1 Bacteroidota bacterium
GGTTGCGGGTTCGAGTCCGGTCTCCCGCTCCACGCTCACGTAGCTCAGTCGGTAGAGCACTTCCTTGGTAAGGAAGAGGTCACCGGTTCGAATCCGGTCGTGAGCTCCAGGTACAGGACGTACATTTCTTCGTAATCGTGACAAGAGGCAGAGAGTCATGGCCAAGTCAAATAAAGGACGGATCATCATCACGCTCGAGAGCACTGCGGGTACCGGATACCGTTACTCCACGAAGAAGAACAAGCAGCTGCACCCGCAGCGCGTGGAGCACAAGAAGTACGATCCCGTCGTGCGCAAGCACGTGATGTTCAAGGAAACCAAGTAGCGCTCCTTCCCGACGGTCCCCCGCCGGAGCCCTTTTTTACGAGAGTAGCTTAATTGGTAGAGCAGCGGTCTCCAAAACCGCAGGTTGGGGGTTCGAGTCCCTCCTCTCGTGCCACATAGATAGATCAAATCAACGACAGCCGGATCATGAAAGATAAGATTACGGAATTCATCAACGGCGTTACCAAGGAAATGAAAAAGGTGACGTGGCCCACGAAGGACGAGCTTCGCGACTCGACGACAGTTGTGCTGGTTTCCAGCCTCGTCATTGCAACCTTCATCTTCGTGGTCGATTCACTGTTAACGCAAATCATGAAATTGCTGCTCGGTTCCTGACGGCAGGTGCCGCAGTCCGCGCAGCAGGGATAAACGGTTGTCCATGGCTTCGGAAGAAGAGACGAAGACAGAACACCTCCGATGGTATGCCATCCGGTCGTACTCCGGCCATGAAAACAAGGTCAAGGCGTACATCGAAAACGAGGTAAAGCAGGCCGACCCGGCGCTCGCAATGGGCGAACGGATCGTTGCCGTAATCGTGCCTACCGAGAAGGTCTACGAAGTGCGTGACGGCAAGAAACGCACAAAAACGCGGAACTTCTTTCCTGGGTATGTCCTGGTCCAGTGTGTACTGGACAAGGACACCAAGCACATCATTCTCAACACTCCCTCGGTGATTTCCTTTGTCGGGCCCAAAAACGCCCCGGCGGCGTTGCGTCCGGACGAGATCGACAAGATTCTCGGCCGCATGGAAGAGCGGCGGGACACGGAAATCCCCGAAGTGCAGTTCCGCGTCGGCGACCCCGTGCGGGTCATCGACGGACCGTTCAATACGTTCAGTGGTTTCGTTCAGGAAGTCAATCAGGAGAAGACCAAACTCAAGGTCATGGTCTCGATTTTCGGACGCAAGACTCCGGTGGAGCTGGACTTCAGTCAGGTAGAATTCGATACGTAATATCTATAGGCGGACATTCCCATGGCGAAAAAAATCAGCGGCTACATCAAGCTCCAGATCCCGGCAGGGCAGGCGAATCCCGCGCCGCCGGTCGGTCCGGCCCTCGGTCAGAAGGGCGTCAACATCATGGAGTTCTGCAAGCAGTTCAATGCGCGCACGCAGGACAAGATGGGGCTGATCATACCGGTGGTGATCACCGTGTTCTCTGACAAGTCGTTCAGCTTCATTACCAAGACACCGCCCGCGGCGGTGCTGCTCAAAAAGGCCGCGAAAACCGAGAAGGGTTCCGCGGAGCCGAGTCGCAACAAGGTCGCGAAGGTCACACGCGATCAGGTGCGCGAAATCGCCGAAACCAAGATGCCGGATCTCAACGCGCATACGGTCGAGGCCGCGATGGAAATGGTTGCTGGCACGGCGCGCAGCATGGGATTCACTGTTGAAGGATAAGGTACAGGAATGAAACTCACGAAACGAATGAAAGAAACAACCAGCCTCGTCGAGCGCCGCCAGGAGTACAGCATCCGCGAAGGTGTGACGATGCTCAAGAAAACCGCGAAGGCGAAGTTCAACGAGTCGATCGATATCGCCGTGCGCCTGGGTGTGGATCCCAAGAAATCCGACCAGATGATCCGCGGTACCGCTTCGCTTCCGCATGGCATCGGCAAGTCGGTGCGCGTGCTCGTGCTCACCCGTCCCGCCAAGCAGCAGGAAGCCCTGGACGCCGGTGCGGAATATGTCGGCCTCGAGGATTACCTCGAGAAAATCCAGGAAGGATGGGCCGATATCGATGTGATTATCGCCACGCCCGATGTGATGGGCGAGGTCGGAAAGCTCGGCAAGGTGCTCGGCCCGCGTGGCCTGATGCCCAATCCGAAGTCCGGCACCGTGACCACCGAAGTCGGCCAGGCCGTACAGGACGTGAAGGGCGGAAAGATCTCCTTCCGCGTCGACAAGGGCGGTATCGTGCATGCCATGGTCGGCAAGGTCGATTTCGACGAAAACAAGATCATCGAGAATGTGGAGTCCTTTATCTCCACGCTCAATCGCATGAAGCCCGCCGCCGCCAAAGGCGTGTACATCAAGGGCGTTGTGCTGTCGAGCACCATGGGTCCCGGCATCCACCTCGACAAGAGCGAAGCCTCCCAGCTGCATTGACAGAAATTTCGGATCCAGATAGATTTCTCTGACCTGCATCCGGTCAGTTTACGCACTCTCACGCTTCTACTAATTCACGTATTTCCATTCCCCAAATCCCTTTTGAGGATCGGATGACCAAAGAACAGAAAGCCAAGGCGATCGAAGACGCCGTTTCGCACCTCGAAAAGGTGAACGGCCTCTATCTGGCGGATTTTTCCCGCCTGACGGTCGAAAAGGCCAATCTGCTGCGAAGCGAGTTCTTCAAGGTCGGTGTGGGCTACAAAGTCATCAAGAACACTCTTTTCAAGCGCGCCCTGCAGCAGGTCGGCGGTTATGACGACCTCATGCCGTACCTCGTTGGCATGACCGGTATCGTCTTTGCGTATGACGATCCCATTACGCCCGCGCGTCTGCTCAAGGCCTTCGTCAAGGACAACGAGAACATGTTGTCGGTGAAGGCCTGTGTGCTTGGCAAGGACGTGTTCGACGGCTCACGCCTCGACGAACTGGCCTCGCTCCCGACCCGCGAGGACCTGATCGCCAGCATCATCGGCACCATTGCCGCGCCGGCCCAGGGCATCGTTGGTGCAATCCATGGCGTCATGAGCGGCATCGTGTATGCCATCGACGCCATCGAAAAGCAGAAACAGGAACAGGCCGCCTGACGGCGCCTTATCCGGTGACCGATCGCCTGAAACAAACGAAATCGAAACTATATTTCATCTCTCCCAAGGAGTCATACAATGTCCGTTATTGAAGAAATCGTTGAGAAAATCGAGAAACTTACTCTTCTCGAGGCTTCCGAGCTGAAAACCGCTCTCGAAGAAAAATTCGGCGTCACCGCCGCCGCTCCGATGATGATGGCCGGCGGGATGATGCCGGGTGCCGCCCCCGCCGCCGAGGTCGAGGAGAAGACAGAATTCGACGTCGAGCTGACCACGATCGGCGCGAACAAGATCAACGTGATCAAGGTGGTGCGCGCGGCGACCAGCCTTGGTCTGAAGGAAGCCAAAGACCTCGTCGAAGGCGCCCCTTCCGTCGTGAAGGAGCAGGTGTCGAAGGACGAGGCCGACAAGCTGAAGAAGGAACTCGAAGAGGCTGGCGCCACCGTCACCCTCAAGTAAGACAGTCGTTTGTCCGAAGCATTTTCCACCATCAGGCAGACAACGCTGTTTTACCGCAACGACAATGTACCGATGTGAATGACAGGAAGCGGGTCGAACATTCTTCGACCCGCACTTGTCGTTTTATCGCCTTCATCCCGACAGCTGTGTGAATCCCTCCCGTCGCGCGTTTCCGACGCGGCAGGCTTCACTCCCCAGGTTTCCGTCACCTACGCACCCATGTAAGGAGCCAGGAATTGACTACTTCAAAAGCGAACGGTTTCAACGATACATTCAGGAAGCTGAGCCTGAATGAGATGCCGAACGGCCGCTGGAGCTTCGGAAAGATATCGGACCTCTACGAATATCCGAACTTCCTCGACGTGCAGGTCGCCTCATTCGATCAGTTTCTCCAGGAGAAAACCGCACCCCCGCAGCGGGCCGACGCCGGCCTGCAGCAGGTGTTCGCCACCAACTTTCCGATTACCGACGCCCGTGAAAACTATATCCTCGAGTTCATCGAATATTTTGTCGAAAAGCCGAAATACTCCGTGCCCGAATGCCAGGAGCGCGGCCTGACCTTTGCCGTGCCGCTGAAGGCGCGCCTTCGTCTTTCGAGCAAATCCGAAGAACCGAACAGCAACGAATACATCGAAACCGTCGAACAGGAAGTGTATCTCGGCAACCTGCCGTACATGACCGAGCGCGGGACCTTTATCATCAACGGCGCCGAACGCGTTGTTGTCAGCCAGCTGCATCGTTCGCCGGGTGTGTTTTTCGGCGAATCCATGCATCCGAACGGCACAAAGATGTTCTCGGCACGCATCATTCCCTTCCGTGGCTCCTGGGTGGAATTCGCCACCGACATCAACCACGTGATGTACGCCTATATCGA
>JAGTUZ010000284.1 GCA_018224415.1 Bacteroidota bacterium
CATCTTTCCATCTTTCCATCTTTCCATCTTTCCATCTTTCCATCTTTCCATCTTTCCATCTTTCCATCTATCCATCTATCCTTCCCCCCCTTTCCCACAGACGCAGACTTTCCGTACATTCGCTGTATGACATTCGGCATCGAAAAACTTGGGCGCCGCACGATCGCCTTCTTTACGGAAGTCGGACAGGTGAGTCTGCTGCAGTTGAAAATCATCCGCAGCACATACCGCATGTGGCGCGACCGCCGGCTGGTACTCGAGCAGATGGCGCATATCGGCGTGGGCTCGCTGCCGCTGGTGCTGATCATCGGCCTGTTCACCGGCATGGTGTCGTCGTGGCAGGCGGCGTACCAGTTCCAGGGCATGATCAGCTTCTCGATGATCGGCGGCGCGGTGAGCCGCGCGATTTTCATCGAACTCGGACCGGTGCTGACGGCCATCGTGATCGCGGGACGCGTGGGAGCGTCCATCGCGGCGGAGATCGGCACGATGAAAGTCACCGAGCAGATCGATGCGCTCGAGAGCATGGCCATCGATCCGGTGCGCTACCTGGCCATGCCGCGCTTTGTCGGCGCGGTGATCATGATGCCCGTGCTCGTGGTCTTCGCCAACAGCATCGCGCTCATCGGCGCATTCCTCGTTGCAAACTTTTTCCTCGAAATCACCCCGCAGGTATTTTTCAGTTCCGTCGAGCGGTTTTTCGAGACCAAGGACGTGTTTTCCGGCATCCTCAAGTCGGTGTTCTTCGGCGGTGTGACCGCCATTCTCGGCTGCCATATTGGCTTCCAAACCAGCGGCGGCGCGGAGGGCGTTGGCCTTTCCACCATCCGGTCCTTCGTCCTCTCCTCTGCCATGATTCTCATCCTCGACTACGCGATCTGGATTGTGATTTTCTGAGGAAAGGGGCGTCGGGGCTCTGTTTCCATGCAAACGATGGCGGTTTGGGCAACCCCCGTGGAGTCGCGCCCAGTCCCCCCCGTGGAGTCGTGTCTTTGCCTTGTTCTCCGCCCACAAGGGCGGTATCTTGCAATGACGTTCACGCTTGCGCGTAGCGTGCTCCGCGTCCCACAGAGCGTGCTCCGCATTCCACGGAGCGTCTTCACTCCCCGCGGGGAACCCTCATGCACAGGAATTGTTGTAGAGGGGACATATTACAGCCGCGTTGCCATCGCCGTAAAACGGCATTTCTTTCTGACTGATATAACTTGGAAATACAATGGAAGGCAATTTTTCGAACAGAGTGCAGGAAGTCATCCGCCTCAGCCGCGAGGAGGCCCTCCGGCTTGGACATGACTACATCGGTACGGAGCATCTGCTGCTCGGCATCATCCGCGAAGGGGAAGGGATCGCTGTAAAGATCCTGCGCAACCTCGGCTGCGACCTTTACCAGGTGAAAAAGAGCATCGAAGACACCGTACGTTCCTCCGGCGGCACGATCACCATCGGCAACATCCCGTTGACCAAGCAGGCAGAGAAGGTGCTCAAGATCACCTATCTCGAGGCCAAGCTTTACAAATCCGAGGTCATCGGCACCGAGCATCTGCTGCTTTCACTGCTGCGCGACGACGACAACATCGCTGCGCAGATCCTTAACCAGTTCAACGTCCAGTACGATCTCGTGCGCAACGAACTCGACAACATCATCAGCGGCAAACCCTCCGCCCCATCCAACCCGGAAGCGGGCAAGGGTGCCGAGCGTGGTGAAAGCGCGGGAGAGAAACGCGGGGATCGGGTGAAAACACCGGTGCTGGATAATTTCGGACGCGACCTGACCAAGATGGCGATCGATGACAAGCTCGACCCCATCGTCGGACGAGAAAAGGAAATCGAACGCGTGGCACAGGTGCTCTCGCGTCGCAAGAAAAACAACCCGGTGCTCATCGGCGAACCTGGTGTGGGCAAGACGGCCATCGCCGAAGGACTCGCGCTGCGCATCATCCAGAAAAAGGTTTCCCGCGTGCTGCACAACAAGCGCGTGGTGACGCTGGATCTCGCCGCGCTGGTCGCCGGCACGAAGTACCGCGGACAGTTCGAAGAGCGCATGAAGGCGGTGATGAACGAGCTGGAGAAAGCGCGTGACATCATTCTCTTCATCGACGAGCTGCATACCATCGTCGGTGCGGGCGGCGCCTCGGGCTCGCTCGACGCGTCAAACATGTTCAAGCCCGCCCTCGCGCGCGGCGACATCCAGTGCATCGGCGCGACGACGCTCGACGAGTACCGTCAGAACATCGAGAAGGATGGCGCGCTCGACCGCCGCTTCCAGAAAATCATGGTGGACCCGACATCGGTGCCGGAGACCATCCAGATTCTCGAGAACATCAAGCACAAGTACGAAGAACATCACAACGTCCTGTATACCGCGAAGGCGATCGAGGAATGCGTGCGCCTGAGCGACCGCTATATCACCGACCGCTTCCTCCCGGACAAGGCCATCGACGTGCTGGACGAGTCCGGCGCACGCGTGCATCTCGAGAATATCGTGGTGCCGAAAAACATCGTTGCCCTCGAGGAGGAAATCGAGAAGATCAAGAGCGAAAAGAACCAGGTCGTGCGCAACCAGAACTTCGAGGAAGCCGCGCGGTTGCGCGACATCGAGAAAAAGATGCTGCACGAGCTCGACGAGGCCAAGCGCACCTGGGAAGCGGAAGCGCAGTCCATCGTGCATGAAGTGGACGACACGGTCATCGCCGACGTGGTGTCGATGATGACAGGCATCCCGGTCAACCGCATCGCGCAGTCGGAATCCAACAAGCTGCTGCGCATGGGCGACGAGCTCAAAGACGTGATCATCGGACAGGACGAAGCCATCGACAAGCTGGTGCGCGCTATCCGCCGCACACGTGCGGGACTCAAGGATCCCACCCGCCCGATCGGTTCCTTCATCTTCCTCGGTCCGACCGGCGTCGGTAAAACCGAACTGGCAAAAGTGCTCGCCCGCTATCTCTTCGACTCCGAAGACGCCCTCGTGCGCATCGACATGAGCGAGTACATGGAGAAGTTCTCCGTCTCGCGCCTGGTCGGCGCGCCACCGGGATACGTCGGCTACGAGGAAGGCGGCCAGCTCACCGAGAAAATCCGGCGCAAGCCGTATTCGGTGGTGCTGCTCGACGAGATCGAGAAAGCGCATCCCGACGTGTTCAACATCCTCCTCCAGGTGCTCGACGACGGTATCATCACCGACGGTCTGGGCCGGCGGGTGGATTTCAAGAACACCATCCTCATTATGACCTCCAACATCGGCGCGCGCGACATCAAGCGTGACGGTGTGTTCGGCTTCGGCGAGGAACCGCTGGAGAAGAACCACTATCGCGACATGAAGAAAACGCTCGAGGAATCGCTCAAGAAACTTTTCAACCCCGAATTCCTCAACCGCATCGACGAGAGCATCGTTTTCCACTCCTTGACCAAGGACCATATCAAGGTCATCATCGACATTTCCACGAAGACGCTGCTCGACCGTCTCGGCCACATGGGCCTGACGCTGCGATTCGACGACGACGCCCGCGAATTCCTCGCCACCAAGGGCTACGATCCGAACTACGGTGCGCGTCCCCTGCGCCGCGCCCTGCAGAATTTTGTCGAGGATCCGCTCGCGGAAGAGATTCTCCGGGGCCGCTTCCCCGAGGGCAGCAGCATTCTTGTCACGATGAACGAAGAAAAGGATGCCTTTGCCTTCAGTCCAGCCCCACCGGATTCCGGTCCGACCGAAGAACACCACCCGGTCGACCATGAAGACACGGAAAACGGCGGCTGATTCCGCCGACATAGAGAAAAGAAAAAGCGGCCATGTGCCGCTTTTTCTTTTCCATCCATTCGTGATGTGCCCCCGTATGTGGACGCCGTCTCTCTATAATCGCGCTTTCTGTCAGTTCAGTCGCGCCTTGAGATGGAAACGGGGAATCCTGGCCTCGAACGTGGAGCCATCCGGGCGCTGCATGGTGTAAGATCCTTCCATCGATCCTTCGAAGGACTTGAGCACACAGAAGCTGTTGTAATGATAGGTCATCCCGGGATTGACCGTCGGCTGTTCGCCCACAACGCCATCACCCTCGACTTCGTAGTCCTGCGCCGCGGCGTCGTGGATATACCAGTGACGGCGCAGCAGCTTCACGGGATCGGGACCGTTGTTGACAATGCTGACGAAATAGACGAAAAAGAAATTCCCCTTCATGACGTCGGACCGTTCCTCGAGAAAAAAGCTCTGGACGGTGACGGTGAGGCCTTCGGTGGTTGTTGTATATACGAGCATCGGGGGACCAATACATGAGTTTGCGGTGTCGATACAGCACAACAACATGGTCATCGCGATAATAGTTCACCCGCGCGATGTCCGGCAGCAAATGGCGCGATCAGTATCGATCGAGGCGAAAGCTTTCGCCGAGGTACATCTTGCGCACTTCTTCGTCGTTCGCCAGCTTCTCCGAATCCCCTTCCATGAGGATGTTTCCATCGAAGAGCAGGTAGGCGCGATCCACAATGGAAAGCGTCTCATGCACGTTGTGATCGGTGATGAGCACGCCGATATTGCGCTGCTTCAGCTTGATCACGATGCGCATGATGTCTTCCACCGCGATCGGGTCGACACCGGCAAACGGTTCGTCGAGAAGGATGAAATTGGGATTGGTGGTCAGCGCCCGCGCGATTTCCGTGCGTCGGCGCTCGCCGCCGGAAAGCATGTACCCCTTGCTCCCGCGGAGATTCGCGATATTGAAATCCTCGAGCAGTTCCTCGGCCCGGGCCTTGCGTGCCTTTCGGTCGTACCCCTGCACCTCGAGGATGGCGAGGAGGTTCTCCTCCACTGTCAGCTGGCGGAACACCGAGGCCTCCTGCGGAAGATAGCCGATACCAAGACGCGCGCGCTTGTACATGGGCAACCGCGTGATGTCACGGTCGTCGATGAAGACGCGGCCGGAGGTTGGACGGATCATTCCCGTGATCATGTAGAACGTCGTGGTCTTGCCGGCTCCGTTCGGTCCGAGCAGGCCGACGATCTCGCCCTGCCGTACCGATACGCTGGCACCCTTGACAACAAAGCGTTTTTTGTAGCGCTTCTTCAGCTCTTCCGAGCGCAGAATGCGGGATTGTTCAGGCTGGTCCATGTCCGTTTTTCCTGTCGAGGGTGAAAAGGGCTTCCGCGTTCCGCGTGGTGATCTTCGCGATGTGTGCGACCGACTGATGGCGCGCGGCGGCAAAGCGCCGGGCGACGAGGGGAATCATCGCAGGCTCGCTGCGCCTGCCACGATGTGGCACGGGCGCCATGAACGGCGCATCGGTCTCGATCAGCAGGCGGTCGTCGGGTACATAAGAGAGTACCGGGTCCAGGACGCTTTTTTTAAAAGTGACGTTGCCGGTGAAGGAAAGGTGGAAACCCGCGTCGAGCACCTGCCGCGCATAGGCGGCGTCGCTGCTGAAGCAGTGGAACTGCCCGCGCAGTGATCCGTCCTGCTGCTCGCGCACGATGTCAAGCAGGTCCGCGTCCGATTCCCTGTTGTGCAGGATCACGGGCAGACCCAGCGCCCGGGCGACCTCGAGCTGCGTGCGCAGCACGTGATGCTGTTCGGCGGGCGTGGAAAAGTCATAGTGATAATCGAGACCGATCTCCCCTATCGCCACGACAAGCGGATGCGCGGCCTTCGCCGTCAGCGCCGCGCCGAGATCCACCGGTGCGTTCGCCGCGTCATGCGGATGGAAACCCACGGCGAGGAATATTCCCTCATGTGCCTCGGCGATGGCTGCGGCCTGGTCGAAGGATGCGAAATCCGTCGCGGGAATGATCATCCGCATCACACCCGCTTCCCGCGCGCGCGCAAGCACCTGCGGGAGGTCCTCCGCGAAACTCTCCCAGTACAAATGGCAATGCGTGTCGACGTACGTGTCGATATGCCTGCTCATTCCGCCACCATCCCATCATCCCCGTTGTGGCCTTCATTCCCTTCATTCTCTTCATTCACATCATTTCCCTCCGCATCCGCGAAAAACGCCATGCTGGCGAAGGTCACAGCCGAGGCACGTTCTTCCTCATGCCATTGCTGGTAATCGAACAGCGTTCCGCGTTGCGGCCGCGCGATGTCAAAGAAGGTGGTGATGCAGGCGAAGCCGTCGATTTTCGAAGCGTTATGCGATTCGCGCAGGAGTTCATAGAAGCGCTCGTAGTCGCATCGTTCCAAGGCGCCGAGCTGTTCGAGATCGGAGACGTGCAGTCCCTCGAGCAATTCGGCCGCGTCGACGTCGTCGCCAAATTTGCGCCCGACATGCGACCAGTCCACACTGAGCACGAAGGCGACCTTGCGTCCCAGCCGCTCGGCCGTGCGGTGGAAAGCCGTGATGAAGGCCTCGTACTTGGCGTCTGCCGCGGCGCGTGTGCCCTCGACCAGGTATTCGTCGAAGGAGGTGCAGAGCACGGGCACGACGCGCACCCGGTTGTTGCCAAACACGTGCTGGAGAAAGACCGTGGGAAATTCGATGGAATGTTCCTGGCGATGCGCGA
>JAGTUZ010000285.1 GCA_018224415.1 Bacteroidota bacterium
CCGCACGGGAGCCGTTTGTCACCAACCTCAACCCGAAGTTCACTTTCGACAGCTACATCCGCGGCGATGGAAATCAGTTCGCCCGCGCGGCAGCTCTCAACGTGGCGAACAATTCCGGAGAGACCGCTTTCAATCCGCTTGTACTCTACGGGGGGGTAGGACTCGGCAAGACGCATCTCATCCAGGCCATCGGCAACCACGTATCCCAGAGCAATCCGGGGAAGCGAGTCTATTATGTGAGCAGCGAGAAGTTTACCATCGACTTCGTCGATGCGATCGAGAAAAACAACACCATCGAGTTTTCCAGCTTCTACCGCAACATGGACGTGCTCATCGTCGACGACATCCAGTTCTTTTCCGGTAAGGAGCGTACACAGGATACCTTCTTCCACACCTTCAACACGCTGCATCAACTCAAGAAGCAGATTATCCTCTCCTCCGACCGGCCGCCAAAAGATCTCGTCGGCCTCGATGAACGCCTCATCTCCCGTTTCCAGTGCGGACTGACCGTCGACGTACAGCCTCCCGACCTGGAAACACGCATCGCCATCCTCAGGAAGAAGGCGGAAAACGACCACATCGATCTGCCCCAGGATGTTATCGAATACGTCGCTTCCAACGTCAAATCCAACATCCGCGAACTCGAAGGCTGTTACATCGGAATCATCGCACGGCACACGCTCGAACAATGTGCGCTCGATGTAGCCCTCGCCGAGAGGGTTCTTCGTCACGTCATATCCTCGGAAAAAAAGGATCTGACGGTGGAACAGATCCAGAAAGTGGTCGCGGACAATTTCAATGTCCTGGAAAACGCGCTGCGGGCCAAGTCGAGGAAGCAGGAAGTTGTCCTGCCGCGACAGGTGGCCATGTATCTCGCGAAAAACCTCACACGCGCTTCTCTCAAGACAATCGGGCTGCATTTCGGCGGACGGGATCACAGCACCATCATTCATGCCTGCAAAAGCATCGAGCGCGCAGTGCAAGCAGACGATTCCCTTCGCGAAAAGGTCGAACAACTGGAAAAACAACTTTCCTACATTTCCCGATGATGCTCCCCACAATTGTGGATAACTACCGTGTATAACGTGTCAGGGCGGCTGTTACCTTGTGTACAGCCGCCCTTTTCCGTGCAACGCCATGGGGCCTGCACAAGAAGAAGCGTCCTGCCCACAGGAAAGACACAAACCCCAAACATGAAGGATCGCTTCAAATGAAATGGCGGTAAACTCTTTCTTTTCAACGCTTTTGCTACACGTCCACGCAGTTATCCACATATCCACATTTTCAATAATAATTGCATTTATTACTGTTTCACACCTTGTTCAAACAATTACGGTCTGGGTAACAGGGCATGAACGAGACGATCAGGACGATGGACAGGACAAACGAAACGTGCTTGCACTGGAAGGACGCGTGGACCGATGCGTCTTTCTGTCTCTGTGTCTGTGGCAGTGTGGTACGGGATGAATCCACGGCCTATTCGGACATGGATCTCATTGTCATTCAGGGAAAGGAGGGTGAAGGGACGGACGCCGTCGCCCGGGATATCATCGGCGTTCTTTCCCGTGAAATCGAACATGTCAGCGTGTCGCTGCGCACTCTTGACGACGTTGCGGGACTGCTGCAGACCGATATCCGTTCATGGATGGCTCTGCTGGAAGCAGTCCATATATGTGGAGCGCGCGAGGTCTATGACCTTTTCCAGGTGGAATTACGAAAAACGTTGTTGCCGCGCATGGGCGAAATGTTGGAAGGCCTCGAAACGCTGATATCCGAACGCTATCGGCAGTATGGAAGTGCCGTTGCGCTTCTCGAACCGAATATCAAATACAGTGCCGGCACGCTGCGGGACATTCATGCCATTTTTTTCCTGACCCTGACTGAAGTCCTGCGGGAATCAGAATCATCCGGTCGCCCGTTGGCTTCGGTTCCTGAAGTGATTGTCCGCGCATCGGTCAATCCCGACCGGAGAAAGGCCATTATTGAAGCCCGCAGCTTTTTTCTTTCCGTGCGTTCCGCCATGCATGAAATCAGCGGACATTTGCACGACACACTGGACTTCGAGTTGCAGCGCCATGTGGCGGAGCGTATGGGGTTCAGCGGAAGCCACAAACGCAGAGGAGTGGAAGTGTTCATGCGCGAATATTACCGCCATGCACGCGCCATCCATGTATCGCTTCAACTGGTGCTCTATGATCTGAAGAAAAAAGAAGGGCTGAACGAACGGAGCAAGGAAAAAATGCTGTTTTTCCCTGCCGGAGATGCGAAAAGGACGGACCTCTCTATCATGGGCCTCTTTCATGAGATGGCGACCAGCGGACGTGTTCCTGCCGGAGATGTTGTCCGCGCTCTCGAAAATATGCGTCCTGTTCGCTTCACCGCTCCATCGCTGCTTCTGTTCGATTCCATTCTCAGGGAAGGACAACATATCGGCGGTACGCTGATGTTCATGCACGCACACGGATTCCTTTCCGCCGTACTTCCGGAATTCGCCGGACTCGAACATTTTTTCCAGCACAATATCTATCACTTCTACACGGCTGACGAGCACACCCTGCGTGCCATCGGCGCCCTCGAAAGCTCGCTGCGCGAGGATGCGGGGGTGTTGGCCGTTCTGAATGAAATTGAAGATAAATCAGTCCTTTATTATGCCGTGCTCCTGCATGACATAGCCAAACCCATCGATCTGCCGCGGCACGAGCAGGTTGGGGCGGATCTCGTACCAACCGTGCTTCGACGGTTTGGACGGGACAAGGACACAGGCCTCATCGCCTTTCTGGTTCGCAATCACCTGCGGATGGAACAGTTGGCGTTCCGCAGGAACTTCAGGGAAATTTCCACACTGCAGCCTTTTGTGGAAGAAGTGTTGTCCGTACAACGACTGAATCTTCTGTACCTGCTCACCCTCGCAGACATGTCCGCCCTGAACCCTGGCATTCTGACAGACTGGAAAAAGGAATTGCTACGCGAACTCTACACCGTGGCCCGACACCTGATGGAAACGGGAACAGAAAAAAAGCCTGCAGAACAGCATTCGGCGGACGAGCGGCAACAAACATCCGGGATGAGTGAGGACACCTACAGCATCGCGGTGCAGGACGTTCTCGACGGAGCGTCACTCCGTATCCACTTCCAGCACCACCGGGCATACAGCGAGGCAACCGTGTTCTGCGTCGACAGGCCCATGCTCCTGGCGCATTTTTCCGCCGCGTTGTTCGGCGCCGACTGCAGCATCGTCGACGCCTCCATAGAGACCATAAATGACGTTGTGATCGACACCTTCCGTCTTGTGGACATTTTCAGCGGGAGCCATTTGCGTGAGGAGCAGGAACGGCAGGTTCGGGATACGCTCCGCGCCGTCTGTGCGGGAGAAACGGACAGCGAACGACTGTTCGATCGATGCCGGAGAAAATGGGTGCGGAAGCTGCGGCGCCTTCCGCAGCGTCATGTCACCGTCGATGTACGCTATATTCCGCATCAAAGCGATGAAGGCCGCGAACAGACCATCGTCGAGGTATACGCTCCGGATACCTTTGGTCTTCTGTACCGTCTGGCATCGGAACTCTCTGCGTTTGGATTGAACGTGGTATTTGCCAAAATTGCAACGCGTGTGGATGGGGTCGTCGACTCTTTTTATGTGGTCGACAGCGCAGGGAGGGCCTTCGTCGACGAACAGCGCCGCGAGCAGCTTCGATCACGCATTCTCCACCAGATAACAGAATTGACGCGGTAACACTTGGCAGCAACCTGGAGCATAACCGAACGGCAGAGAAGCATCGGTGTCTTTGACTCCGGCATCGGAGGTCTGACCGTTGTCCGTGCTCTCATGCAGCATCTCCCGCATGAGAACATCACGTATTTCGGCGACACCGCCCGTGTGCCATACGGTTCGAAATCAGCGGAAGTCGTGCGCGAATACGCCTTCGAAGACACCCGATTCCTGCTCCAACAGGGAGTGAAACTCATTGTGGTGGCCTGCAACACCGTATCCGCAGTTGCCATCGACGACCTGAAAGCGCAGTTTGATATTCCCATCATCGGCATGATCGAACCCGGTTCCGACGCAGCGATTGCCGCGACGAACAACAGCAACATCGGCGTCATCGGGACGCTGGCAACCATCGCGAGCGAAAGCTATGCACGCGCTCTCCGGCAGCGCAATCCCTCGCTGAACGTGTTTTCCAAACCCTGTCCGCTGTTCGTTCCCCTCGCCGAGGAAGGATGGACAGCGCATCCGGTCTCGCAGATGGTTGCGGACGAATACCTCTCCTCACTGAGGCAAAAGAACGTCGATACGCTCATCCTCGGATGTACCCATTATCCCATACTCCGCTCGGTCATCCAGGAAGCTGTCGGCAACCATGTGCGGCTGATCGATTCCGGAGAGGCAGCCGCGATACGGGTCGAACGCCTTCTGGGCGAACACGAAATGCTCAACGTCTCGACCGATCAACCCAACTACAGCTTTTTTGTTTCCGACGTGCCGCAGAAATTCAAAGAGCTCGGAGCAATCTTCCTCGACCGCCCGGATCTACGGGTGACGAAGGTGCATCTCGCGTAATACCGGACAATTACGTTTTTTTTCTCCCGGCAAATTGCTACTTTTATCACAACCTTGTGCGAAGGCGCTTCGTGGCGTTTTCCGCTTTATTCACGATGCAGAGAAAAGTCGACATGAGTGATATTGGACAGTCAGGAAGCACGAAACCACTCTTCGGAGATTTCGTCGCACCGACAAAGGACCAGTGGAAGGCGCAGGTCGAACGCGACCTGAAGGGCGCCGAATACCAGAAACTCGTCTGGAAAACCTATGAAGGATTTTCTGTCGAACCCATGTACACGAGCACCGAGACAGAGGCGCTTCCGCATCTCGGGTCGCTTCCCGGATTCGAGCCGTATGTGCGCGGAACACAGGCGCTCGGCTTTGCCGCGCGTCCCTGGGTCATCGCACAGATGACCGGTCCGCCACTGCCGGATGAGGCCGCATCGGAAATCGTGTTGGCACGGCGTTGCGGACAGGATGGCGCCGCCCTGCGAATGGACCGTGCGGCCTTTCTCGCTGCCGGTACGGCAAGCGCCGGGAAACATGCGGGCAGAAACGGGACGTCTGTCCAGCACCTGCCGGATTTCAAACGCATTTCCGATCGGCTGCAGGATGGTATCCCGCTCGAAATACACGCCGGGATGTCCTCGCTGGTCTTTCTCGCCATGGCTGTGGCTTCGGATCGCTCACTGTCCCATACCGGGTTCAATCCTCTCGCGCAGCTCATGAGCACGGGAGAACTCCCGTTTTCCCTGAAAACCACCTTCCGTCTGCTTCGCGATGCCGTCAGGTATGTCGACCACCGGTCGCTGAACACCACGGTGATTTCGGTGTGTGGAGAGTGCTATCACGACGCCGGCGCAAACGCCGTGCAGGAACTCGCCTGCATGATGGCATCCGGAGTGGAATACCTGAACCGTCTGACAGACCTGGGACTCTCGGCCGATGCCGTCGCACGTCGTGTGCGATTCAATATCCCCGTGGGTATGAATTTCTTCATGGAGATAGCAAAACTCCGCGCCGCACGCATGCTGTGGTACCGAATCACGAAGGATTTCGGTGTGCAGGAGGAAGATGCGCGGAAAATGCGCGCACATGTGCGCACCTCCTGGTGGCATCAAACGAAGTACGACCCCTACGTCAACATGCTGCGCTCCACGATTGAAGCAATGGCCGGGGTCATCGGAGGAGCGGACTCGATGTACACCGCTCCGTTCGACGAGGTCGCCGCCGAAGCGGGCGTGTTCTCGAAACGCGTGGCTCGCAATCTCCAGATCGTGCTCCGTGAGGAAGCCCAGCTCGGCCGTGTCGCTGATCCGGCGGCAGGCTCCTACTACATGGAAACACTGACAAACGAACTCGCACAACATGCCTGGACGCTGTTCACTGAAATCGAGCAGCAGGGCGGATACCTGGCGGCAGCCAGCAGCGGATTCATCCAGGAGAGCATCGAGAAAACGGCAAAAGAGAAACGCAGCAATATCTCCTGCCGACGTGACGTCATCGTCGGGAGCAACCAGTATCCCAATCTTGGAGAGAAAGCGCTGACGAACAGCGTTCGCAACAAACAGGAACAGCAGGCAACATTGCGCGAATCGCTGCAGCGTCATCTCGCAACCCGCTCGGCTTCGACAGAAGAACAAACCCAATCCCTGCGCCTGGCCTTGAGCGGAGAAACCGGCAACCTCATCGCCGCGATGGCGTCTGCACTGGAAGCCGGAGCGACCGTAGCCGAGATCAATGATCTCCTGCACAACGGTGGGGAGGATGTCCCGATCGTCAGACCGCTCCGTCCTTTCCGCGCCGCGGAAGATTTCGAGCAGCTCCGGGACGCCGTTGCCGCTCTCGATCGCAAACCGAACGTATTTCTCGCCACGTACGGACCGGGGCTCTGGCGCCGTGCGAGAGCAACCTTTGCATCCGGTTTTTTCGGTACTGCCGGTCTTGCTATCGTCGACAATGCCGGGTTCGACACGCCGGAAGACGCCGCCACGGCGGCCATGGACGCAGGAGCCGACATCCTTGTCGCCTGCAGCGACGACGAGAGTTATGCCGACATGGTTCCACGCATCATACGCTCCCTCAGGGATGCGGGAAGCGACATGTCGGTCGTCGTTGCCGGAAACCCAAAGGATAGCATCGAAGCGCTGCGCACAAGTGGAGTGGAGTGGTTCATACATGTCAAATCGGACGTCGGCGTTGTACTGCGGGAGATCCTGCAGAGATTCGGAATCGCGACGGAAGCAGGAAGAGAGGTGGAGAAATGAAACCGGATTTCACACAGAAACCGTGGGAGGTTGCCGGAGCGACCGTCCCATCAATGGAACATTGGGAAGCCGCGGCACGCGCGGAGGCGAGAGGAAAGAGCCTCGAGGAACTGGACTGGATGACACCGGAACATATAACCGTGCGTCCGCTCTACACCGCGGGAGATATTGACGGTCTCGAACATCTTGATTTCATGGCGGGTCTGCCGCCGTTTCTCCGCGGTCCATACAGCAGCATGTATGTGACACGTCCGTGGACCGTGCGTCAGTACGCAGGATTCTCCACGGCCGAGGAGTCGAACGCCTTCTATCGCCGCAACCTTGCGGCGGGACAGAAGGGACTGAGCATCGCCTTCGACCTGGCAACGCATCGCGGGTATGATTCCGATAATCCGCGCGTGGTGGGCGACGTCGGCAAGGCCGGCGTGGCCATCGACTCCATCCTCGACATGCGCATTCTCTTCGACCAGATACCGCTCGACAAAATGTCCGTGTCGATGACCATGAACGGGGCCGTTCTTCCCATCATGGCCCTGTACATCGTTGCCGCGGAAGAGCAGGGCGTTTCGATGGAGCAGCTGGGCGGGACCATCCAGAACGACATTCTCAAGGAGTTCATGGTCCGGAACACCTATATTTATCCGCCCACGCCGTCGATGCGTATCGTCTCCGACATCATCGCCTTCACCGCCCGGCACATGCCGAAGTTCAACTCCATCTCGATATCCGGCTATCACATGCAGGAAGCGGGTGCCACGGCCGACCTCGAAATGGCATATACGCTGGCCGACGGACTCGAATACGTGCGTGCGGGCATTGCCGCCGGACTCGAGATCGATGCCTTCGCGCCGCGGCTGTCTTTCTTCTGGGCGATCGGCATGAATTTCTTCATGGAAATCGCAAAGCTGCGCGCGGCGCGCATGCTCTGGGCGAAGATGATCCGTCAATTCGATCCGAAGAATCCGAAATCCATGTCCCTGCGCACGCACAGCCAGACCTCCGGCTGGAGTCTGACAGAACAGGATCCCTTCAACAATGTGGCGCGCACCTGCATCGAGGCCATGGCGGCCGCGCAGGGACACACGCAGTCGCTGCATACCAACGCACTCGACGAGGCCATCGCGCTGCCGACCGATTTTTCCGCACGCATCGCCCGCAACACACAACTGCTCATCCAGGACGAGAGCAATGTCTGCCGTGCCATCGATCCCTGGGGCGGCTCGTATTATGTCGAGCGGCTCACACACGAACTGGCCCATCGCGGCTGGCAGCTGATCGAGGAGGTGGAAGGACTCGGGGGAATGACGCGTGCGATCGAGGCGGGACTTCCGAAAATGCGCATCGAGGAAGCGGCCGCTCGCAAGCAGGCCCGCATCGATTCCGGCAAGGACACTATCGTCGGCGTCAACCGCTGTCGTCTCGAGAAAGAGGATCCGATCGACATTCTCACCGTCGACAACACTGCCGTGCTCGAAGCCCAGAAACAGCGCCTTGCCGAACTGCGCGCCAGTCGCGACGAGTCGGAAGTGCGCGCCGCCCTCGAGGCACTGACCGAAGCGGCCCGTGGCAGTGCGAACCTTCTCGAGGCGTGCGTCATCGCAGCGCGCAAGCGTGCGACACTTGGAGAAATGTCCGACGCCATGGAACAGGTATTCGGGCGGCATCAGGCGGTGATCCGGTCCATCTCCGGCGTGTACAGCAGCGAAGCCGGAGAGGACAATGACTTCGTCGCCGCGAAGGACATGACCGACCGTTTCGCGCACAAGGAAGGACGCCGTCCGCGCATCATGATTGCCAAACTCGGACAGGACGGACACGACCGAGGCGCAAAGGTCATCTCGACGGCGTTTGCGGATCTCGGTTTCGATGTCGACATCGGTCCGCTTTTCCAGACGCCCGCGGAAGCCGCGCGGCAGGCAGCGGAAAATGACGTGCATGTGATCGGTGTGAGCAGTCTGGCGGCCGGACACAAAACGCTTGTTCCCTCGCTGGTAAAGGAGTTGCAGGACCTCCGACGCGACGACATTCTCGTTGTGGTTGGTGGTGTCATCCCGGTACAGGACTACGACTATCTCTACCAGCACGGAGCGGTGGCGGTGTTCGGTCCGGGCACGATCATCTCCCGCGCCGCCCAGCAGGTGATGCGCATTCTTCTCGATGAGGAATCAGAGATTTGAGTCTTTTTGGACTGTCCACGATTTCCCCATTGAATATTTCGACATGTTTTTCTACAATGCATCATTGGTTGCAATCCCAAACAACGCGACGGAGGACCGATGATGGGACGGATATGGCATATTGCCGCCCTGCTGTCATGGCTGCTGCTTTCTGCAATGGCAGCGCGAGGACAGTCCATCTCCTACATGATCCCGGACATCGGAGCACCGGGCATGAACACCTATGTGGAAATCATCGGTCCGCACAACCAGCCGGGCAATTTTGGTCCTGACGGATTCAGTGCAAACAACCCGGGTGATATGCTTCGCGTGGAATGCGTCAATCCGGACGACAGCCTGAAAGTGACCATCGGCCCCCTCGTTGTTTCATGGAATGGGCGAATGATTGCGACGCAGGTTTTTGTGCATCCGGACCTTCGTCCCAATAGTGACAGCTGGCAGGGGGTGACAGCGGAATTCGTCATTCCCCTTCGTGTGCGGTACAACGGCAACGTGCAGAATGCCGTCACTTTTTACATCGTTCGTCCACAACCGGCAATCATGACGACGGCAAGCGGAACGCTTGGCAGCGGAGGGATCTGGGGACTGCGTTCGCCTCGTGGTGCGATGATCGTTGACAGCATGATTCTCAGCGGATCGCAGTACGGCATTTCCAGCGCGGATTGCGATCCAACCACGCCGGGAAACCAGGGATTCCTTCCGGCGGTGATTCTTTCACGTGGTCCCGTTCGTACCGGCAGCAGCGGGCTGATTGCCGTCGACGCAAATACCAGACACGGCGGCCCCGGAGGCGGCGGTGGCGGTGGAAACTTCTGTGATTGGTCCGGTAGCGGTTCCGATGGCGGAGACGGGTTTACCGGAGGCGGCCCCGGCGGTCGCAACCGCTCCGGGAATCCCCTCGGCAGCGATGAATTTCGCAATCCCGGTGTCGGTTCAGGAGCATTCATCGCCGGCACGGGAGGGAGTATGAATGGTGTGACCGGTGGGAATACTCCGGCCTACGAGGCTTCGGGCGGCGGCACGGGGCACCCCTTCGGCAGTTCCGGTACCGGGTGTGGCGACGGTTCGAGATGCAATCCTCCCGGCGGCTTCGGCGGCGGCAGTGGCCAGCAGCAGCAGCAGTCGGGCGGCGGTGGGGGGTATGCCACGACAGGAGGTTCCTCCCGAAACGGCAATGGCGGACAAGTGCATGGCAATGTCTTTGTTGTGCCGCTCGCGGGCGGCTCGGGTGGCGCCAGCGGAAATCCGCAATTGGCTTTCTCCTGCTCTGGGGAAGGAGGCGGCGGTGGAGGGGCGCTCCGGATTTTCGCATCCACACTGGAGGGAAACCTCTTCACGGCAAATGGAGGAGCAGGAGGCGACGGCGCGAGCGGAGACGGTGGTTCCGGATCCGGTGGCGCGGTAAGTCTGGAATGCAAACTCTCGTCGGGAATCTGGAAGATACGTGCGGAGGGAGGTAACGGACCGGGACCCCGCGGTGGAGCGGGACGCATCCGCATGGATGGTCCGATGCTTTGGTACAGCAACGCGCTTCCGACAGAGGAAAGCATGTCGCAGGGACCCTCGACCGACACCACGCAATTTGCCCGTGCGCAGTTCACCCTCACGGGCACGGGCAACGGTGAGGATATCCGGCTGATGATCAAATCCGATCGCATGCCATGGACCGAGCTTTCGACAATCACCGGATACGGCACCGACTGGTCGCACGACATCACGCTTCCGTCGGAAGGCAATGTTTATTACATCGCCGCCATGCAGCGCGTGAACGGTCCATCGTCGGAGACCTTCACGGCGCTTCCGCAGTTCGTGCTTTCTCAGGCGGCGGCGAACATCCTCATCGTGCGCACCATGCCCGAACTTCTGGCAGCGTCGAGCAGGCAGCTTCCAGGCCTCGTCTGTGATCGGGAGATGATGGACACAACGATGGTGGAAAACGTTGGTGATGGCGTTCTTGTCATTTCCGACGCGTCATTTTCCGGCGCCCGCGGATTTGCATTGATCGCACCGAACACCTTTCCCGTCAGTGTCAATCCCGGAGAGTCGTTGCCGTTGATCGTTCGATTCACGCGACAGGCCGGTCAGCGCGGCGTTGTCAGCGACACACTGCACATCGCCAGCAACGATCCCGCACCTGGTCCGTTTGCCATCGTGTATGATATCGTTGTTGATGAAGCGGAGTTGAGTGCCTCTCTTTCCGCGATCGATTTCCCGGACGTTGTCCTTTGTGAAGGCAACGTTGTTGACGCCACGTTCGATCTCGTCAACACTGGTACCGTCCCGTTGCGCATGCTGCCTCCCCAGATTGGGGATCCGGCATTCTCGATCGTCTCTCCGGCACCCGGAGTTTGGCCGCTTGCTCTTGCGCCGGGCATGATGCTGCCCATACAGTTGCGTGTTTCGCATGTGATGGCTGGCAGTATTTCCGGCTCCATCAGGTTCACCGCCGATGACGCTGGATGCAACGTGGAAAGCGAGATCGTGCTGACGGCACGGGCGCTTGACGTCGCCGTGGAAATGGAGACGCC
>JAGTUZ010000286.1 GCA_018224415.1 Bacteroidota bacterium
CGCGGGATGGCGACACGGTGCTCGTCGACGCCGGGGAATATGCCGATGCCTGCCGGTGGACGGCAAACGATCTGGTCATCCGCGGCGTGGGAGGATATGCGCATGTGCGGGACCGCACGACGGCGGGAAAGGCGATCTGGGTGATCCAGGGCAACAACACCACTGTCGAGTGGATCGAGTTCTCGGGCGCGACGGTGCAGGACTGCAATGGCGCGGGCATTCGCCAGGAGGGGGCGGACCTCACGGTGCGCCACTGCTTCTTCCACGACAACGAAAATGGCATTCTCGCGGGCGACAATGCGCAGAGCCGCATTCTGATTGAACATTCGCGCTTCGCGCGCAACGGGTACGGCGACGGCTACTCGCACAACATGTACATCAACCATGTCGCGGAATTCACGATCCGTTATTCGTTTGTGGAAGCCGCGAAGGTGGGACACAACGTGAAGAGCCGCGCCTTCCGCACTTTCATCCTCTGCAACGGCATCACAAGCGGTGACGGCACGACGAGCAGGGAAATCGACCTGCCGAACGGCGGACTCGCCGTCGTCGCGGGCAACGTGATCGTGCACGGCAGCGCGACGCAGAATTCGAACCTGCTGGGCTATGGTCTCGAAGGACTTTCGAATCCCATTCACTCCCTCTTCGTGACGCACAACACCTTCGTCACCGCGCGCGGCGCGGGACTCTTCGTGCAGTTGCCCGGGAGCGGGACGGATACCCTGGTCATGAGGAACAACATCTTCGCCGGACGCGCCAGCGCCGCCGGGGGCGATGCCGCCCTGCTCGACACGGCGGCGAACCTTCTCGCGCGCGATCCGGCTGACGCGCGGTTCTCCGACGTCACGGCCTTCGAGTACACACCGCTCGCGGGCTCTCCCGCCGTCGACGCGGCCATCGCCGCCGTCAACGTCTGGGGACAACCGCTGCTGCCGGAAATGGAATACGTCCATCCCGCGGGAGCGCGAATGCGCGTGACCGCCGGTGCGCCGGACATCGGGGCCCTGGAATATCGGCCCCCGGTATCCGTTATTATGCCACCTTCGGCATCGACGATGCACGTGGAGGGTCCCTGGCCCCAGCCCGCCCGCGACCGCGCACACCTGCGAATAACGAACACGAGAGAACGAACGCTGACGATACACGTGCGAGACATGGCGGGTCGCCTTCTCCGTGCACAGCGGGCGGAAACGAATGAACCCGGGTCAACGACGGTCATGATCGACATGACCGGCCTCGGCCCGGGCTGGTACTTCTGCACCATCAGCGGGGGATCAGCGTCACAGCAACGCATGTTGCTCATACGCTAGAATGCCACGGCCCTCTACCCCTCTCCACTTCTCCCCCTCTCCCCCCACCTACACTGCCCGCCAGCGCCGCGTGCGCCGGCCGATCAGGTCCATGAGTGGCTCCATCGAATCCTTCAGATAAAACCCTGTCGCGCCTGCCGCCTTTGCGGCCCGGCGGAGCATGTCGTCGCTGTACGCGGTCAGGATGTAGATGCACGCCTTCGCGTCAATGGAACGAATTCGCTCGGTGACTTCGAGTCCGTCCATCTCCGGCATGGCAATATCCATCAGCACCGCGTCGGGTTCCTCGCTGCGATAGCGCTCCAGCGCCTGCGTCCCGTCGCAGCACGGAATCGGCGTCGCTCCCAGCCGCTGCATGTACCTGCAGAGGAGAAAGCGTACGTCTTCGTCGTCGTCCACGATCATGATTTTCATGGGACGGACCTCACGTGCCTTGTGACGGTAATAGAGTATGACTGACGCTGATAGTATAGTGATCATGCGCGGCGTTGTCAATAGGTGGTAATACCCATTTCCGGGTGACCAATTCTGCTGTTCGCATTGCGCGCGTATTGAGCGCTGTCCTGCAGGTACTGTGTACGTTCGAGCACGGGCACGAGTACGAGTACGGGCACGAGTACGAGTACGAGTACGTGGTGTCGTTGCTACTTGATGAGTACCATCCTCCCCGTCAGCATGCGATCGTGTGCGTGGAGGTGGACGAAATGGGTGCCACCGGGCAGGCCTGGCCTGCCACTTCCTTCGCCGCAGGTGAATTACGTCCGTTGAACAACCTCCCTGGCCCTGTCCACCCAGTACCCCCATGCCACCAGCAGCCACATCGACAGACCGACGTAGCCGATGGCGTGGGCATCCGCCGGGGGCGGACCGAACACGTTCATCACATACACGACGAGAAGGAAAACGATCAGCGACCATAGCGCCCAGTTCCCGATGCGATTCCGCGCACGTGTGCCGGAGACATACAGCCACACGCCACACGCGAACACCAGTCCCTCGACGATCATCGTCGCGGCGACATTGTTCCAGAGACCGAAACCCAGCATCATGTCGCTGCCGGGGAACAGGGGGAGGTCGGGCCGGTGCACAACGAGATCCAGCAGCCAGTGGCTGAGCACGAGTGCGCCCAGCAGCAGCGACGACCGCACATCCCGTCGCAGCGCGAAATACACGCCCCCGAACAGCAGCGCCCAGAACAGTACAGCGGCGAAACTGTGCGTGAATGGATAGTGGATGAAATCCAGCGGCGTGAAGGCGGTGTTGCCGGGATCGATTTCGACACGCTCGATGCCGAGGATCAGGAACAGCGGCCACAACAAATCGATGAACTGCGATGCCATGAACATGGTGCCGAGCGAGGGGCGCGACGACAGCCGCTTTGCGGCGAATCCTGCTCCAAAATGTCCGATAAACATGAACGACGACCTTTCCAACTAATACGACACGAAAGAACCAACGTGGGATTGATGGTCGTGGTGTACGGAGAGAAGGCCGCCGGGTTGCGGCGCAGGATGCTCTTCTTCACCCTTCCAGCATGTCGACGTAGGCGCTCGCGAGCAGATCTTCCGGACGAATGCCGAGCCGTTTCATGAGTGCCTGCGCAATGGCCTCCCCTTCTGCGGCGGACTGCCCGTCGGCGAGCACGACTTCCAGTTCGATGAAATTCCCCAACCCCTCCACCTCGTCGAAATGCAAACGCGTCCGTCCGCATAGCAGCAGCGTGCGTGTTTTCCGGACGACGGCCCGCACGCCAAGCGCCACCGCGAGCGCGCGCTTGAGCGTCGTGGGATCGTCCGTACGCACAAGTGCGTAGGCCGAGGTCTTCGGTCCCTCGGTGTCCGGACGGTCATACTGGATGAGTTCCCCGCTGCCGTCGGCGAATTCCCGCAGTTTCAGGCGGCCGTGCGGGACGGGAAAGAAGGTGTCTTCCTGGGTGAACTGCTGGGGAGGAACATCGGCGATCTCCTCCGCCAGACGAAGCTGGGCGGTGTAATCGGAAACACGGGCCTTTATTTCGATGTTGGTCGGCATGCGCGCTCAGCCGATGTGCACCGACACGCCGAGGACGGGCAGCACGCGGGGCATGCGTGTGCCGCTGGGCAGGTCGATGGCGCCGTTGGGAATGACCACGATGCCGAAGTCAAAGGCCGCGCGTCCGCTGAAATAGCGCAGCCCGACGGTATGCAGTGTGCCGCTGGACAGCACGTCGGAGAAATGCTCGGTCATGATTTTCCACTGCGGGGAGAGCCGTGCCTCGTAACCGAGGGCGATGCCTGCGAGCAGGCCGCCGTCGAAGCCCAGCCCGAAACCGCCCTGCATTTCCGCGAAGCCGAGGCCGAGCGTGAGCGCATTGTTCTCGTTGCCGATGGTGGTGACGGCGAACAATCCCGGGATCACCGCGCGATCCCAGTCCGACAATTCACTGCGTTCGAGTTTCTGTCCCCAGAACAGCACTGCGCCGCCGACGGCGATGCTGGTCGCACCGTCGTCGAACAGCGAATGCTTCAGGATGGCATAGGAATAGTAAGCCTCCCCGCTTTCCACCGCGCCTTCGAAGATATAGATGCCGCCCGCGCTGAGCTGCCAGTTTTCGATCGGACTCCATGCGACATAGGGAATCCAGGGTGCAGCGAGTCCCGCCGTGCCTGTCCCTCCGGGCAGGGTGCGTCCTGTCGGCATGACGAGCAGCGACGATGCCGCAGGATCGGGCGGCGGCACCTCGTCAGGAGAAGATGCCGCGTCGGAAGAAGATGCCGCATCGTGGGTTTGCTGCGTGGACGTTTGCTTCTGTGCGGACGCCAGGAGTGGCAGCACAAGGAGAACGGCGACAAACAGATACTGGCGATGGCGTGTCAGGATTCCTCCTCGCAGAGCTGTTTCAGACGCGCGAGCACATTCGGCCAGGCGGCGACAGTTCAAGGGGCCGCGTGTTCTGAATGGTGGATATAATATTCGGATTATCCGGGATTGAGTTCGCGGACGTCGTCGTGGTTGTAGTTGACGATGATGACGCGGTAGTCGTAGGGAATGCCCTCGCGCTGTTCGGTGCGGATCGCTCCATGCTCCTCGAGTTCCGACACCAGGGCCTTGCGCTGATGATCGGCGAGCTGCGGCATGAGATCGGCGATGCGGCGGTTGAAGGGGCCGAGCCAGATCTCGGCATGGTATCCGTATTCGCGCAGCAGGGTGGACAGTGCCGACCGCTGCTCCTCCGATTCGATCGGTCGACAGGTTTTGAATGTCGGGCCTTCCGCAACGGTGTCGGCCTTTCGACTCTTCGCGGCGGTTTTGACCGCCTTGGACTCATCGGTCGGCACGGCGCCGTCGCCGCGTTCGCCTTTGTCCGTCTGCCCTCCGGTCGGGGATGGCGTTCCGGGAAGAGAGGCTGCGGACGCCGTTGAAGGTGCGGCCGTCACCGATGGCGTGCGTTTTTCCGCGGCCTCGCGGGCAAGCCGGGCCTCCGTTTCGCGTTGCTCAAGCTGCTTCCGCCGCGCCTCCTCGCGGAGTTGCTCGGCTTTCAGCGCGTAGGATGCATCCTTCTCGAGACGTTCGAGTTCCTCCTTCGTGAACAGCGTCGAGGCATCGATGAAGTTTTCCTCGCCGATGTTGAGCAGCAGATCGCCGGAGAGGTTGCCGCGGAAGGCCACGGTCTTCACCGTGCGCGCCTGCGTCTGGATGTGCTGGATGACCGGGATGTAATCGCGGTCGCCTGCGACAAACACGAAGGTGCGGATGTCCGGCCGGGTGTACAGCACCTGCATCGCGTCGATGCACAGACGCATGTCGGCGGCGTTCTTGTGCTGGGCTCCGAGAACATTGCGGATTTCTATTCCCATCAGGTACAGGGACCCCATGGGCGCCTGCGACAGTCGCTCGAAATCGGCGTAGGCGAAACGCACGATCGGCTGCAGCCGCAGCTCGTTCTCGAGATAGGCACGGAGCTTCCGGATGAGGATGAGCGCGTATTCGCTCAGGTCGGGCAGATTGGTGTACTGCTGCCGGAGATAATAGAAAATGTTTTCGTAATCAATGAAGACGGCCGCGTATGCGCGGTCCTCCTCCGTTCCCGTGTGATGTTGCAGATGCGGCATGAGGTCTCTCGATGTGTGAACGGACGCGACGTCTCTTCGGAAAATACCGCCCGGATCAGAGGAATTCAACTCGGTGTATCGGAACGTGCTTTGAAGATGCATCCCGCTGTCGGGGTGCTTTGCGATGCAGGGGCGCGTTGCGAAGCGCCCTTACAGGAATTCCTACATGCAGTTGAGGCAGGCGTCGTCGCCGTCGGCGTTGTGCACGCGCTGCTCGCCGCCGCCCGGGTAGAGGAGGTCGCCCGGTAGGTACAGCGTCGCGATGCCCGAACCTTGCTTCCGCAGCCATCCACCGAGGATGAGTTCCTGCAGGTCGCGACGTGCCGTACTTTCGGAGATGCGGGTCAGCTCCGCGTATTCGCGGCTGCTCACCTCTCCGGTCTTGAGTACATGCCGCAACACGATCTTCTGTCGCGGGGCAATAATCGGATCGCGGTCGATGCGGGCTTTCGGTTCCATCAGTCTGACGTACTGCTCGCGCTTGTCTGCCATCAGGGTTCCTTTCTCCATAAAAAATACAAACGTGAATCTATTATCCCGGATAATACTGAGTACGGCACATCGAAACAAGGCAACCCGCCTTCGCCCCGCTGCGCGGCGCTACGGCGTGGCAGGCCCACCTTCGCTCCATCTCACCATCTCACCATCTCTCCATCTCCCCATCTCCCCATCTCCTTCTCCCCCAACCTACCGCAGCATCTTCAGCATGTAC
>JAGTUZ010000287.1 GCA_018224415.1 Bacteroidota bacterium
ACATCTACGAGCAGCCGCGCGAGGTGCTTACGGCCATGCAGGGCAACGCGCCGGTGGAGATGCCCCGCAGTCGTGACAAGGGCCTCTGCTGCGGCGCGGGAGGCGCGCAGATGTTCATGGAGGAAACCGAGGGCAAACGCGTCAATATCGAACGGACCGAAGAGGCGCTTGCCACCGGTGCCGGGACCATCGCCTCGGCCTGTCCGTTCTGCATGACCATGATGACCGACGGGGTAAAGGAAAAGGGGAAACAGGAAGAGGTGCAGGTCAAGGACATCGCCGAACTTGTCTATGAGGCAATGAGAACATGACATCATCAAACACATTCCAGCACGCCCTGTGCGGCATGCTTCTGCTCCTGCTCGTTTTCGCCCTGCCTTCCTGTGGCTCGAGCGACGAGAAACCCCTGATGGAAACCGCCGACAGCGTTGCCGTGGAAACCGCGGCACCGGCACCGATGCAGCCGGATGAAGAGCATCGCATCGACATCGGACGCTGGCGCGAAATGACGCGGGCGGATTTCAACACACAGTTCGCCGACTTTGCGCGCTCCGAACCCCCGGTCATCCGCGACTATAGCATCTGTGACTCGATCACCTGCCACTTCCCGTCGAAGACGGCCGACGCCCTCCCCGAGGTGCTTGTCTGCGATCTGAACGGAGTGTACATGGTCGCCGACGCCTTCAAGCTGATGGGTATCGAGATCGGAGAGATCGGCAACACCTCCGACGCCTGGATCAGCGTCGAAAGCCGCGACAACCGCTTTGCGGCGCTGCAGTACAAGGCGGCGGGCTCGCACCCCGACCGCACACGCCAGATCCTGCTGCAGTTCAACCGCACCGGCACGGATTAGTCCCAACCGGCACGGATTAATCGCGATCGGCACGGATTAATCGCGATCGGCACGGATTAATCGCGATCGGCACGGATTAGTCCCAACCGGCACGGATGTGTCTTTCGAGAAAAAAAACGCCCCGTCGGTCCGAAACCGGCGGGGCGTGCTGTATTCACGGGGCGGAAAAAAAGCAGGGAGCGATCAGACCTCCATGATCTCCGCTTCCTTGGACTTGAGCAAATCGTCGACTTTCGTGACGTGCTGGTCGGTCATATCCTGCACATCCTTCTCGGCCTTCAGGCGCGCGTCTTCGGAGACATGGTCTTCCTTTTCCGCGAGCTTCAGATGCTCGTTGGCGTCGCGTCGGATGTTGCGCAGCGCGATCTTGGTTTCCTCGCCGAAGCGTTTGACCAGCTTGACAAAATCGCGGCGGCGCTCCTCGTTGAGAAGGGGAATCGGCACGCGAATGACGTTACCGTCGTTGCTGGGGTTGAGTCCGAGGTCGGCAGACATGATCGCCTTTTCGATCGAACCCAGGGCGCTTTTGTCCCATGGCTGCACGCTGAGCGTGTGGGAATCGAGCACCGACACGTTGGCCATCTGGTTGAGCGGCGTCATCGTGCCGTAGTACTCGACGCGAACGCCGTCGAGCAGCGCGGTGGTCGCCTTTCCGGTGCGGACCTTGCTGAGCTCCTGGCGCAGGGCTTCGATGGACTTGTCCATGCGCTGGGAGGCATCCTTGATAATTTCCTGCATCATACTGGCAGCTCCGTTATTTCGAAGGAATGGGAGTTGTCATGGCGGAATCAGACACGACGGTGCCCACATCCTCGCCTTCGAGCAGGCGGCGCAGATTGCCCTTCGTGTTGATGTCGAAGACAATTATAGGAAGTTTATTCTCACGACACAACGTGATGGCCGTTTGATCCATCACGCGAAGGTCGCGCTGCAGCACGTCGATGTAGGAAATCTCCTGGAAACGGAAGGCGTTGGGATTCTTCTCCGGGTCGCTGTCGTACACGCCGTCGACGCGTGTGCCCTTGAGAATCACATCGGCCTCGATCTCCACGGCACGCAGCGCCGCGGCGGTGTCGGTCGTGAAGTAGGGGTGACCGGTACCCGCGCCCATGATCACAACACGGCCTTTCTCGAGATGCCGCATCGCGCGACGGCGGATATAAGGCTCGGCGATCTGGTTCATCTCTATCGCGCTGGCGAGCCGCGTGTGCACGCCCTTCGATTCGAGGATGTTCTGCAGCGCCAGCGAATTGATCATCGTGGCCAGCATGCCCATCTGGTCGCCCGAGGCCTTGTGGATGCGGTCGACGGCGTTGGACACACCGCGGTAGATATTCCCCCCGCCAAGCACGATGCCCACCTCCACGCCGAGTTCGACGGCGGAAATGATTTCGTCTGCATAGCTCTGCAGCGCGGCCGGGTCGATGCCATATTCGCGGTCGCCCAACAGTGCCTCGCCGCTGAGTTTCAGGAGTATGCGTTGATACCTGGGTTCCATGTCTCCTCCGGATAAAAAAATGCCTTTTGGTGAAAACCAAAAGGCATGATGGGAAGCATATCGGTGTTATCCGCCGACCTGGAAGCGCTCGAAGCGCGTCACCTTCAGCGCGGAGCCAACGTCCTTGGCGACTGCGGCGACCTGGTCCTTGACGGTCTTGGTGGTGTCCTTGAGGAAGGTTTGCTCGAGCAGCGTGTACTCCTGGAAGTACTTGTTGAGCTTGCCTTCGGCGATGCGGTCGAGCATGTTCTCGGGCTTGCCCTGCTCCGCCGCCTGCTGGCGGTAGATCTCGAGTTCCTTCTCGCGCACTTCGACCGGCACGGCGTCGCGGTCGATGGCGACGGGATTCATCGCGGCCACCTGCATGGCGAGGTCCTTGCCCAGCTTCTGCACATCGTCGTTGGCACCTGCGCCCGTGATCTCGAGCATCACGCCGAGTTTGGCACCCGGGTGGATGTACTCGATGAGGTTTCCGTCGGTGTTGAACTGGGCGAAGCGGCGCACTTCAATTTTCTCGCCGATCTTGCCGATGATCTCGGTGAGATAGTCAGACATCGTGAGGCCATCGCTCTCGAGCGCCATCAGCGCGTCGACGTCGGCCGGCTTCTCGGTCTTGACCAGCGCGAGCGCGCGGGTGGCGAAGCCGAGGAAGTCCTCGCTGCGTGCCACGAAATCGGTCTCGCAATTCACTTCGATGATCACCCCGTTGCCGTCGGTGATGTCGGTGAGCACCACGCCTTCGTTGGCCGACCGGTCGGCCCGCTTTTCGGCGGTGGCGGCGCCTTTCTTGCGCAGGTAATCGATGGAGAGCTGCATGTCTCCGTCGTTCTCCTTCAGCGCCTTCTTGCAGTCCATCATCCCGGCGCCGGTCTTGTCGCGGAGCTCTTTCACCATTGCGGCTGTAATTTCCATACGTCGTCTCTGTCGGTGTTTATGAAAAAAAGTTGTATTTGCCTGATAAAAAGAATGGCTGAACGATCAGCCATTCACGAAGGTCATTCGGTTTCGTCTGTCTTCTCGGTTTCCTTGGCAACGCGATCCACCTCGGCCTCCTGCTCCGCCTTGGCCATGCGCCCGTGTTCGCGGCCTTCCTCGATCGAGGAGATCAGCGCATTGACAACGAGTTCGATGGTCCGCGCGGAATCGTCGTTGCCCGGAATGATGATGTCGGCATGCTCGGGGTCGCAGTTCGTGTCGACCAGCGCGATCACGGGAATGCCCAGGTTCCGGGCTTCCTTCACCGCGATGTGCTCTTTCTTGATGTCGACGATAAACAGCGCGCCGGGAAGTCGGTTCATGTCCACGATGCCGCTGAGAATCCTGTTGAGACGCTCCTTTTCGCGGCTGATCATCAGGCGTTCCTTCTTCGTGATCTTTTCGAAGGTGCCGTCGCTTTCCATCTTCTCGATGTTGGTCAGCCGCTTGATGCTCCGGCGGATGGTTGTGAAGTTGGTCAGCATTCCTCCCAGCCAGCGCTCGACGACGTAGTTCTGTCCGCTCTTGATGGCGGCTTCGCGCACGATGTCTTTTGCCTGTTTCTTCGTGCCGACAAACAGCACACGACGACCGTCGGATACGATGTCCGCGATCGCCTCGCAGGCGGCGTCGAGATGTTCCTGGGTTTTCTTGAGATCAATGATGTGGATGCCGTTGCGTTCCATGAAGATGTAGGGTTTCATCTTTGGATTCCAGCGGCGGGTCAGATGACCGAAATGCGTGCCTGCGGCGAGCAGGTCTTCGAGAGCGACCTTGGACATGATGTCTCCTGTGGGGGTATGTTCCTCTGCGCCCATCCTCCCGTCTGCCGATGTCCCTCAGCCATGATGGCTGTTTGTGGGACACACCCGGCCGACAGTCCGGACGCATGTGTGATTGAAATTCGATTTCCACGCGCTGCGACGGCCCAAGCGGGACCGTCGGGCGGGAATGCCATCAACGCTTGCTGAACTGGAAGCGCTTGCGGGCCTTCTTCTGACCGTACTTCTTGCGCTCGACCATGCGGGAGTCGCGGGTCAGCAGACTGTACGAACGGAGTTTCGGACGGAACTCCTCGTCAACAGCGAGAAGCGCGCGTGCGATGCTCATCTTGACCGCGCCGGCCTGACCGTGCGTACCACCGCCGCGTACGCGCACGTGCACGTCATAGCGCTCGTTGGTCTCGGTCACCGTCATCGGCAGACGCACTTCCTCGAGCAGCGTGTCGATGGGGAAGTACGTTGTGACGTCCTTGCCGTTCACGGTAATGTTCCCCGAGCCGGGGGTCAGGAATGCACGGGCCACTGCCGTTTTGCGGCGCCCGACAGTGATATTGTGAACCATAACTACCTGTTTCTATCTGTGTGGGAGATCGTTTCCGTTAGATGTCAAACTTCAGCTCTTCCGGCTGCTGCGCTTCGTGCGGATGCGCAGCCTCGGAGTACACTTTGAGCTTCTTGATGATGCGACGGCCCAGGCGATTATGCGGAAGCATCCCGCGCACGGCGTGCTCGATCACATACTGGGGATTGGACTTGATCAAATCCTTGAACA
>JAGTUZ010000288.1 GCA_018224415.1 Bacteroidota bacterium
AGATGCTTGTCACCAACGCACTCAGCTATGGTGGCGTCGAGGCCGGTTCCTCGACGGGCTTCATCGCCGACGGTTTCCAGATCGGTCTCGTCGGCCAGGGCCATTACGTGGTCGGTAACGAGATCCTCGATATCGAGTGGGAAGGTGGTCCCGAAGTGTACGAGTCCTATGCCGGATTCTGGCTGCCCGGCTGGGAATTCTTCGGCAGTTCCATCCTCAATTACGATGTCGACAAGACCGTCGAAATCCGTTTCGACCGCAACGTCAAGTCGAAGGGGTATTTCTACCTTCGTGGCGCCAGTCCCAACTACGCCTACCAGGGCTACTTCGAATCCCCGATCACGATCTGGGATGTTTCGGACAAGAACAACCCGCGCCAGCTCGCCTACGCGGTGGTCGAGCAGAACGGCTCGCCGATGCAGGACAACATGTGGACGCCGAACGGTCCGGGCGATCGTGAGTACCTGTTCATTCTCGACGAGACGTATTCCGACACGCCGAATCCCACCTACACAGGCGATTTCACGTTTTATCCTGATGGTGCCGGACAGATGCCGATTCTCTGGGCGGCATGGACCATCCAGAAATCCACGGCAGACGGTTCGCAATTCCCATGGCAGGATGGCGACATCATGCGGTGGATTCCGAACGTTCCCTTCAGTGCCAACGATGTATACACATTCACAACTTCCGCTCCCTCGTATTCGGTGGAGGCCGCACGTGAGGATATCAATGATATCCAGGTCTTCCCGAATCCGTACCTGGGTGCCAATTCGCAAGAGCTGAACAAGTATCAGCGCTTCGTGACCTTCAACCATCTGCCCGCGTCCGCCAAGTTCCGCATCTTCTCGGTGGACGGCATGCTTGTGCGTTCTTTCGAGAAGACAGATGATGGTTCACAGCTTGCCACCTGGGATCTCCAGAACGACAACGGGCTTCCCGTTGCGAGCGGCATGTACATTATTCATATCGACATGCCCGACCTGGGCGTCGAGAAGGTGCTCAAGCTGGGCGTTGTCAGCGAGGCACAATATCTCGATCGCATCTAACCGGTTCGGTTGCAGGACACGACGCATATGAAGCAACAAGTTGTGAATCAGATACATCAAAGGAGATACATCATGCGTACAACGCTTTCATCTTTCCTGGCCGTTGTGCTGGCGCTCGTCTTGCTGAGCGCCACGGCAACCGCCGAAGGTGGCGACCGTACCGGTACCGCGGGAGCCCCGCAGCTCCTGATCCCCGTGGGTGCGCGCGGAATCGCGCTCGGCAGCGCCTACAGTGCCGGCATCTCCGGATTGAACGCCATCTATTACAATCCCGCCGGCCTTTCCGCCAGCAGAAACTCCGCCGAAGCGACGTTCTCTCACATGCAGAGCTTCGGTGACATGGGTGTGGATTACGCCGCCGTCGGAGCCCAATTCCAGGGCTTCGGCCACCTGGCGCTGTCCATCAAATCCCTGTCCTTCGGCGACATCGACCTGACCGACGAGCGCAATCCCGACGGGACCGGCGCGACCTGGAGCCCGACCTTCGTGGCAATCGGTCTCACCTACTCCCGCGCGCTCACCGACCGCATCCGCGCCGGTGTGACGGCACACCTCGTCAGCGAGGACCTCTATCGCGTCTCCGCATCCGCTGCCGCGTTCGACATCGGCGTGCAGTATCAGGGCCTGGCCGGCATGCGCGGCCTTTCCCTCGGCGTGACGCTGCGCCACCTCGGTGGCAACATGCAGTACGAAGGTCCAGGCCTTGCCCGCAGTGCCGAGGAACTCGGCAGCAAGCGCGACGCGCAGCTTCTGCGCATCGAGTCCGCCGGCTTCAGCATGCCGACATCGCTGGAACTCTCCGCTTCCTACACGCAGAGCTTCCAGGATCTGCATGCGCTGACCATTGCGGGCGCGTTCGAAAACAACAACTTCCTCAACGATCAATACCGTGTTGGCGTCGAGTACGGGTTCCGCAACTTCTTTTTCCTCCGCGGTTCCTACAACCTCTCGGGCGCACAGTACGATGATGCGTTCGGTGACGCCGCCTACCAGTATGGCGCGGCGTTTGGCGCAGGCGTCAACTTCGACACGGGCGACCTCGAGATCGGTGTGGATTATGCCTATCGCGATATGGCCGTGTTTGACGGAAATCACGTCATCACGGTGAACCTCGGATTCTGATATCCGCAGTCCGAAACCGGAGAAGGGCCCGCCTCGGCGGGCCTTTCCCATTCTACCGCGCCGCCCTCAACCATACCGCGGCTTCATTGATCATACCGGGCTCTTTCCCGTTTCTGCCGTAGCATGATCGGCTGTATGCGGCGCAGTTTGGAGGGATGTGCATTCGGGTTGCATAAATGGCACCGTTTGCTACTTTAGAATCTGGTAATCCGCCCTTTCCCGCACCTTTTCAGGACCGCATCATGAGCATCCGTTTCCGAACCTTTCTGTTCCTGTGTCTCGCAACGGCGATGCTGCTCTCCCACGCGGAAGCGACGGCGCAGCAACCGAACCCCTTCCGCATGAACATCGATCTCGCTGCGTTCAAGTACGATCAGGACGTGAGTTACGTCGAGTTGTACTACTCCTTCTCGCGGACCGGGATACAATATGTTGAAGACAACGGTACCTTCTCCGGCGCGATCATCGTGCACAGCATCATCCGGCGGGACGACGAGGAAGCGGAGCCCGTGGTGAAGACCTGGAGGGTGCCGGTGACGGTTTCCGATACCGCCAACCTTGCGGATCGCATGCTTATCGGACGCATCAACTACCTGCTCGAGCCGGGCCAGTATCGCTTTGCGGTGATCAGCAGGGATGAAATACGTCCGGAAGTCAGTGACAGCGTCGAAATCCCTTATGTCGTCCGGAATTTCGCAGGCCGTGGCGCACACATCAGTGATATCGAACTGGCATCGTCGATCAAGAAGGCGGAAGATGATCCGTCGAATATCTTCCTGAAAAACACGCTGGAAATCATTCCGAATCCGACGCTGCTCTACGGGAAACCCCTTCCGAACCTGATGTATTATGCCGAGCTGTACAACGTGGATATCGATCCGTTCACGGTCAAAAGTGAAGTAGTCAGTTCCTACGGACGCACGATGAGCAGCAGGACGTTTCAGCGTACCGGGAAGCATACCTCCCGCGTGGAGGTCGGACAGGTCAATATCGCTGCGCTTCCTTCCGGGGTGTACACGGTGATCCTGGCCTACGGCGACTCCGTGGGCGCGTATCGCCAGTCACAGAGCAAGGCCTTCTACGTGTTCAATCCCGAAGTGCCCTTCGACTCACTCGAGGCCGCGGCCGTCGCCGAGCAGATCGCCGCGGAATTCGCGGGTATGGGAGAGGACGAACTCAACGAGAACTTCGACATGGCACGCTATATCACATCGAAAACCGAGAGGGAAATATGGGGTGCGCTTTCCGGATCGGAAGCGAAACGGAAATTCCTCACCAAGTTCTGGCGTGACCGTGACAGTGACCAGGTGACACCGTTCAACGAGTATTATGCGGAGTACAAGCAGCGCGTCGCCGCCAGCAACGAGCAGTTCCGCACTGCGTATCGCACCGGCTGGCGTTCCGACCGCGGACGGGTGTACATCCTGTACGGTCCCCCCGATTATGTCGATCGTCGTTCCAGCGAGAGCGACATGAAACCGCATGAGATCTGGCGGTATGATTATATCGAAGGCGGCGTGGAGTTCATTTTCGTCGACCGTTCCGGCTTTAACAACTACGAACTCGTTCACTCCACCAAGCGCAACGAGATCACAAATCCTGACTGGGAGCGTTCGGCGTCCACGCGCTGATCCGCGGCACGGCCCTGTGAAAACCGTCCTCGAATACGCGCTGTTCGCCGGTGTCGCCCGCCTGCTGCAGCTGCTACCGCTCGGTGGCGTGCGACGCGTGGCCCGGGGGGCGGCATGGCTGTTCTGGAACGTCATCCCTATCCGCCGCGGACTGACACTCATGCAGCTGCGGATCGCTTTCCCCGATAAAACAGATACGGAAATCCGCGATATCGCACGCGCCTCCGTTGTCAACCTCTTCACGACGATTTTCGAGCTGATGTGGACGCCGCGCCTCGATGAGGATTCCTTGCGCCGCGTGCTGCGTATACGGAACCCCGAAGTCATCGTGCATGCGGTCCGGCGCGGCAGGGGGGTGATTCTGATGACGGGACATTTCGGCAACTGGGAGTGGCTTTCCATCGGCGTGGCCGTGCTTCTCTCCATGCCCTACACCATCATCGTGCATTCCATCCACAATCCCCGTGTCGATCGGCTCGTGGAGGGATGGCGCTCGCGTTTCGGCAATCGAACTGTGCCGATGGGCGTATCGGTGCGAGAGATCATCCACACGCTGCGCAACCGCGGTGCCGTGGCGATGATCGCCGATCAGAGCGGTCCGAGCGGGGCGTTGTATGTCCGCTATTTCGGTCGCCCGGCGGCGACATACGAGGGACCCGCGACCTTCGCCCTGCGGCTCGGCGCTCCGGTGATCATGGGCTACAGCATTCGCTGTGAGGACGGCAACTACGACGTCGTCGCGGAGGAAATCCCCACCCAGGACCTCGACGGGTTCACCGAGGCCAACGTGCGCGAACTGACGCGGCGGCATGTGCGCGCGCTGGAACGGAAGGTCCGTGAGTATCCCTCGCTCTGGCTCTGGCAACACAAACGCTGGAAGCATGCGCCCGGGCCGGACAATGTTGTCGTGGATGATCCGTCTCCCGTCGGAGAGCAGGAATGACGGATCCGATTCTCCTGATCCAAACCGCTTTCGCGGGCGATCTGGTCCTGACCATCCCGCTGATCGACGACATCGCCGAACGGTATCCAGACGCGCCCATCGACGTGCTGTGCATTCCCTCCACCGTGGCGCTGCTCGCCGGGCACCCCCGCATCCGGCATCGCATTGGGTACGACAAGCGCCGGCAGCAGCCATCTCTTTTATCTTTGATGCGCTCTCTCGCACGAGAGCGCTACGGCCTCTGCATCTCCCCGCATCGTTCGTTGCGCAGCGCCCTGTTGGCCTGGGCAACCCGCGCGCCGCGGCGTATCACCTTCGACCGCTCCGCCGGACGGCTGATGTTCACGGATACCGTCCCGTATCGCGACGATCTTCATGAGGTGGAACGCAACCGTTCACTGCTGGCCGCAGAAGGCGCGTCGCAGCCTCCGCTCCGGCGTCCACGACTATTCCCGACAGCAGAAGATCACTCAGCGGCCACTCGTTTCTTTTCCAGCGAACACGGACAGCGAAACCTCGTCTGCATCGCGCCGGGCTCGGTCTGGGCAACAAAGCGTTGGAGGGAAGAAGGCTTCGCGGAGGTCGCCGCGCAGCTCGGGCGAATATTCCGTGTGGTGCTCGTCGGAGGCGCGGAAGACCGCATGCTCTGTGAACGGATCCGTATTGCCGCCACGACTTCCGGCAGGGACATTGCTGCTTCCGACAGGGACGCGGGTGCTTCCGACAGGGACGCGGGTGCTTCCGGCAGGGACGCGGGTGCTTCCGGCAGGGACGCGGGTGCTTCCGGCAGGGACGCGGGTGCTTCCGACAGGGACGCGGGCGGGATTCCGGATGTGATCAATGCCGCGGGGGAACTGGGGTTTCTCGCGTCGGCGTCGCTGATCGGACGTGCGACGGTCCTGATCAGCAACGACAGCGCCCCGGTCCATCTGGCGTCGGCCATGGGCACTCCCGTGGTCGAGATTTACGGGGCGACAGTCCCGGCCTTCGGTTTTTCGCCCTACGGCGTCCCGCATCGCATCGTGCAGCTGGAAGGCCTGGACTGTCGTCCCTGTGCCATCCACGGCGGGCCGCGATGTCCGCTCGGGACCTTCGCCTGCATGCGCGATCTTGACGCGGAGCAGGTCATCTCGGCGGCGGAGGACCTGATACACCTCGCATCGGGTCACAGCGACGTATAAAAAAAGGCAGCCATGGCTGCCTTTCGATGTATGATTCGACCGTCTGGACTGTCACTCCGAGCTCGCCGCCGTAGTGGTCGAAGGAGCGGGAGATTCCTTGGCCTTGCCATTCGACGGAGTGGATGGTGCACTGTCTCGGCTGCCATTGGACGGCGCGGCACCGGCCGGTGTGGAAGACGATTTTTTATAATCCGTCAGGTAGAATCCCGAGCCTTTGAACACGAGTCCCGCTCCTGCACCGATCAGACGCTGCAACGCCTCGGCCTCGCACTGGGGACAGGTCGTCAGCGCGTCGTCCTTCATGGACTGGAATGCTTCAAAACGGTGTCCGCACTGCTTGCAGGCGTAGTCGTAGGTTGGCATGGTCTTCCTTGTTGCTATGGCGTTCTGTTGGGAGATGAAAAACACGATGTTAGTAAGATGCGTTACTGCACGGATCGTTGCGGGACGCCGAAGCGCTGCTCCAGGGCCGCACGCACATTGTCCGGCACGAAATCCCCGACCTCCGTGCGATGGCGCGCCAGTTCCCGCACAATCGAGGAGTTGAGATAGGTGAATTTCTCGTGGGGCATGAGGAAGACCGTGGCGATCTCGCTGGCCAGCTTGCGGTTCATCAGCGCCATCTGGAATTCGTATTCGAAATCCGACACTGCGCGGAGTCCGCGAAGCAGGGCGGCCGCGTTGCGGCTGCGCGCGTAATCCACGATCAGTCCGTCGAACGTGTCGACCTCGACGGTCGGGAAGGGCCTGACCGCCTCTGCGATGAGGGCAACGCGTTCCTCCGTGCTGAACAGCGGCTGCTTGGACGAGTTACGTGCCACGGTGACAATCACGCGGTCAAACATTTCGATTGCGCGTTCGATCACGTCGAGATGGCCATACGTGATGGGATCGAACGAACCCGGATAGACGGCGATTTTCATTCGTTGCCTCCGTGTGGCGGTTGGAAAAACGTGATAGCGGTCGAGCCGTATTCCCTGCGGTCGAAAACCTCGAGGATGTCGGTGCTTTCAATGCGGAGTTTTCGCTCGTGTTCGAATACCGCGATGCCGTCGGGGGACAGGCGTGCGACCATGCCGTCGAGCAACGGCGCGACCTCCGGGTAGTGGTACGGGGGGTCGGCGAACATGACATCGAAACCCGGATCGGCAGGACGGGTCGTGTCGCCCGTCTGCGCCTTGCCCGTCTGCGCCTTGCCCGTCTGCGGTCCTCTGCCCGCGAGAAAGAGTTCGACCTTGCCGCGGACGACGTCGGCCTGTGGTGCCAGTCCGAGTTCGGCGAGATTGCGATCGAGCACGCGAAGACTCTCACGGCTCGCCTCGACGAAACAACAGCGGGGAGCACCGCGGCTGAGCGACTCGATCCCGAGGCTGCCGCTGCCTGCAAACAGATCGCAGACCATTGCCGCCTCCCAGCGTATGCGTCCCGCGAGGATGTTGAACACCGACTCCTTCACGCGGTCGGTGGTTGGACGAAAGGTCGCGTTCACAGGGACATGGAGCGTCCGGCCCCGAAACGCGCCGGAGATAACTCTCATGAGGACCCCAGCAGCGCGGCGGCCGCGGCGACATCGTACTGTCGCTCGTCCACGCTGCGCATCTCTCCCAGAAGTGACTCCGGTACCGAGGAATCCGCCAGCGGAACGCAACGGGTGACGGTCCCTGGCAGGATGCGGTCCAGTGCCTCGAGCACATCATCGCCTGCTGCCGGTCCGAACACAAAAATGTGATCGGGCTGTCCGGCCGCGAGGGAGCCCGGAATGCTCTCGAGCAGCTGCACGGCCTGCGCCGCATAATGTCGTTTGAAGGTGACGGAGGTCTGCCGGAAACCCAGATATTCACCGTCGGTGTACATCCCCGCCGAGCAGTGATCGGGAAAAAGCCCGAGCACGGCGAGCCGGTGTTTTGCCTCGTGCGGGTATTGCTGTCGTACGGCGTTTTCCATCACGAAATGATCGGTGTCGATCGTGGCAAGTCCCAGCGTCAGATGTTCGCACACTTCGTTCAGGAAGTCAACGATGGCTTCCGGCAGGGCCACGGCAAGTGTGCGTGCTGTCTGACGGAGCGGATGGGTCAGGATGGCCAACCGCTCGTTCGCAGCGGACCCGTGCAGCGTCGCGCACTCCCATTGCAGCAGACTGCTCTGCCGTGCCGCGTCGAGCGTCTTGTCTGTGGGTAGCGTCGCGACCAGAGGCAGCATGGAAGGCAGGGCGATCGACAGATCCTGCGCATAGACATCGTGACGGAGGAAGACTGTCGAGAGGTCGCGGATGAAATCGCGTGCGACGTCCTGGCGGAAGGGAAGTTCGAAGAGCAGAGGGGAGGAGTAATCGTGGGCGGTTGGGAGTATTTCAGCGCGCAGGACCGTCGTCTGACGGTCCTGCCGCTGGATTTCTACAAAACGGAATACGCGTTCTGCAATCTCAAGTCCGATATGATGGGAGACGCTCATGCGACGCTGCTGTCGGACGAGGACGCCTTACTGCTCCCACGACGCCTTGTTGTGTTCGTCGGGATCCGTCAGCGAACTGACATATCCGTAGCCGTCAGGATCGATGATGGTGTACCGCGGCATAGCGGAGGTGTCATCGACGGCAATGGCGTACGGCAGAAGTGATTTCGGCGCGTGACGAAGCGAATCGAAGGAGAAGGACGTCAGGTACAGTTTCGTGAAAAGGCTGTCGATACGCTGCTCGGACAGACTGTCCTGCACGAACATCAGCAGGGAATCGAGATTCGCGGCGTATGTCTGTTTCGCGCTGTAGTACTCGACCTGTGCGGTGCGCAGCGCGGTCATGCGGGAGCGGGATTCCCATTTCAGGTCTTCCTCGCGCGCGAGCTGGCGGCCCGGACTCCATATCACGTACCACAGGCCGATGCTCAGGCCCACAATGACGATGATAAGTAGTACGTCCACGATGCCGAATGGCTGTTTGTGTGCCATGAATTCCTCCAGATGATAGTGCAGAGCAGCCTGCGTTGTCTATTTCACGATGATGAATTGCCGGAGTTGTTCGAACTTTTTCGGGCCGATGCCCTTGACCTTGAGGAGGTCCTCGGCGCGGCCGAAGGGACCAGACCTGTCACGGTACTCGACAATCCGCTTCGCCATTGCCGGCCCGATACCCGGGAGACGATCGAGAACGCGCGCGTCCGCGGCGTTGATGTCGATGCTCGCCGTCGAGAGCGGGGCGGCGGATCGGGGCTGCTTCTCTTCGTCCGTTTTCAGATCGGTGTTTACGCCTGACGGTGTCTCCATTTCGCGGATGCTGCTGGCGATCGGAGACAGGGCGTGATCGGCGAAGAGTGAATCCTGCCGTTCCAAGGCTGTCCGGACGTTGACCGGTGGTCGTTCGGACCCTCCACGCAAGGTGCCCAGGGACACACCAACGAGCAACGCCATACCCAGAAAGAGCAGGACGGCTGTTTCATTGCGCGTGAAACCGGCGCGATGCGCCACGGAGAGAATGCGTTTCCACATAACGGAATTGGCACCTCGATCACATCGAATGCAAAATAGGGAAGTGCATGGTGATTTAAAAACCGTCCCGTGCGGGACAGACGGTCACGAAAACGAGTCGAAAATCTTGCTGAAAAAGCTTTTGCTTTCCTCGCGGTCGCTGGGGACAAAGCCATTCATGTCGCGCATCTGAAGCAGCAGCTCTTTCTCCGGGCCGGAGACTTTTTTCGGCACGTAGACATGCACGCGGATCAGTTGATCTCCCCGACCGCTGGTATTGAGATGCGGTATGCCTTTGTCGCGCATGCGCAATACCTGTCCCGCCGGTGTACCCGCTTCGACTTTCAGTTTGGACCGGCCCGAGAGCGTGGGCACCTCGACCTCCGTCCCGAGAACCGCATCGGAGAATCCGATGACGAGGTCGTAGAGCACATCGTCGTCCTGCCGCCGGAATTCGTCATGTTCCTGTTCGCGGATGTAGACAATCAAATCGCCGGCTTCGCCACCCTTGCGCCCGGCGTTACCCTGTCCGCGCAAGGGAATGTAGTTCCCTTCGCTTACACCGGCAGGGACCTTGACCTTGATGGTTTTCTCGCCCGACACACGTCCGTCGCCCTGGCAGGTGGGGCAGGGTTCCTGCACGACGCGTCCCTCGCCGCTGCAGTTGGTGCAGGGAACGACATTGACGAATTGGCCGAACAGCGAACGCGATACCTGCCGGAGTTCGCCGCTGCCATGGCAGACAGGACATTCGGCGAGGGATGTGCCTGCGCGCGCACCGGTACCGGAACAATCGTCACAGGACATTTGGCGCTTTATTTTCAGCGTCTTTTCCACACCGGTGGCGACTTCCTCCATCGTCAGCGGGAGCTGGATTTTCAGGTCCGAACCCGGCGTGCCATGGCCCTGTCGGCGTCCGCGTCCGCGTCCGCCGCCGAACATCTCCTCGAAGATGCCTCCGCCGAAACCGCCGCCGAAAATATCGCTGAACTGGCTGAAGATGTCGTTGATGTCGCTGAAGCCCTGTTCGCCGGACCCGCGCAGTCCGTCGTGTCCGAATCGGTCGTAACGCTGCCGCTTGTCGTTGTTGCTGAGCACTTCGTAGGCCTCGGCCGCTTCCTTGAATTTTTCCTCGGCCTCGTGGTTGCCTGGGTTGCGGTCGGGATGGTGCTGCATGGCGAGCTTGCGGTACGCGCTCTTGATATCGTCGGCGCCGGCGTCACGCGAGACGCCGAGGATTTCGTAGAAGTCCCGTTTCATGCCGCTCCTTCCGCATCCGTCTCACGGGAGACCGTCACCTTGGCATGACGGATGACCTTGTCATGCAGGAGATAGCCCTTTTCCACGACCTCGAGCACCGTTCCGGGCTCGACATCCGCGGATGGGACTTGCAGAAGCGCGTCGTGGAAGTCAACGTCGAATGGCTTGCCGGTGGCGTCCATCGGCCGCAGACCGCGGTTTTCCAGCACGCGCATGAACTTCCCGTAAATGAGTTCGACACCCTGGGCGATGGTGGCCACGTCGCCTTGTCCCTTGGTGGCTGCGATGGTCCGCTCGAAATCGTCGATGACCGGAAGCAGGTCCAGCAGCACACCTTCCGCGCCGTATTTCATCAGGAGGTCTTTCTCTTCGCGGGTTCGGCGTTTGTAATTTTCGAACTCCGCGATCTTGCGAAGGAACTGGTCTTTGAGCTGCGCCGCCTCGGCGCGCGTCTCTTCGAGTGCGTCCGCCGGCACATGCCCGTCCGCGTCGGCTCCGCCGGTGGCGTCGGGTGTGCCGGTGGCGTCGGGGGTGCCGGTGTGTTCGTTGATGGGGTGGTCCTGTGGCGTTGTTTCAGACATGTTCATCCTGTAATTGAATTCCCGTGTGTTCAAATGTCAGCTCGACATCAGTCGCGCAAGGTAGTCGACGATGGCGGTCATGCGGGGGTAGTTCATGCGTTTGGGTCCGATGATGCTGAGTGTGCCGTCGAGCTGGCCGAAACGGTAGGGCGCTGCGACGATGCTGTACTCGGTCAGGCTGTCATCGTCGATTTCGCGTCCGATGCGGATGGTCAGCGACTGTCCGCCGCTGACCGAGTCAAGCAGATGCACGATGACGCGCTGGTTTTCGACGAGTTCGATCAGGCTGCGCATGCGGCCCGGGTCTCCGAATTCCGGCTGCTGTGTCATGGTCATCATGCCGTCGATACAGACGGCGTCGGTTTCCAGGCGTTCGGAGAAGAGCCGGTCCGACGAATCGATGAAGAGGCGAATGATGTCTCCTTCGTCCGCGACGGCCTCGCGCATGCGGTCGGCGAAGGTCTCGCGGATCTCCTGCAGCGTCAGTCCGGCGAGCCGCTCGTTGAGCAGCACCGAGACCTGATCGAGCTGCTCACGGCTCACCGCGAAACGGATATGCAGCATGATGGACTTGACGATGCCGGAGCGGATCGAAAGGATAACCATGATCTTGTCGACCGCGACCTGCACCAGTTCGAGGCGTTGCAGCACGCCGCGGCCCAGCGTGGGCGCGGCGACCACCGCCAGCTGCTGCGAAATGCGGCTGAGGATATGCGAACTGCTGCGGATGAGCTGGTGGATGGCGGAGGCACCGTCATCTTCGAACTGCTGCTCGAGAAACTGCCGCTCGTCGCTACTCAGTTCCAAACGCGGCATGATGGAATCGACATAGAAGCGGTATCCGAGGTCGGTGGGAATCCGACCCGCGGACGTGTGCGGATGGCCAATCAATCCGCGTTCCTCCAGATCCGCCATGACGTTGCGAATGGAGGCGGGACTGAGGTTGAGATTCGTGCCCTTCGACAGCGTGCGCGAACCGATCGGCGTGGCCGTTGTTACGAACTGTTCGACGATGAACAGCAGCACCTGCCGTTCCCTCTCCGAGAGTTCGCCGGGATGTTCGATATGTCCGTCGTGTTCGATCATGAATATGCTGTTGTTGCCTCGTGATATTTCCACTCGAAAAGGGCGTGGAGCCGCATCGAGAAGGAGGGAGAGCCGGATCGAAAAGGAGTGAAGAGCCAGCCAGACCAGGAAAAATACGCGTCCGGTGCATGCGGCGCAAGGTAGCACTCTATGCCCCGGAGTGCTAATCCATTGCCCTGCATTCATTTAGGGCGGACAAAAAAATACCCACGAGCGCCGTGTGAGCGCCCGTGGGAGAGGTTCGCAAAAGTCAGTGCTTACTCCGCGCGGAATTCCAGTGTATGTTCGACGTTGCCGTCGACCGACAGGTCCACCGAGTAGGCGCCGGCCGGAATCCCGTCCGGAAGGTTGAGTGAAAAGCCGATCCAGCCCTCCTGATCAAACGGGAGTTCGAAGGCGCTGATCGCCTCGCGGCTGCCGCCTTCGAAATGCTGGTACCATTGCGCGGCAAACACCGTCCCTTCGGGTTGTCCGGAAACGTACACGGGTGCGTACACGTAGGCGGCACCCGCGGGGAGTACGTCCGTCGGCTGCGTGGGGAAATAGGCTTCGCTCAGTTCACGCGCGGTGACGGCTTCCTTGATATAGCCGTCGGTAAAGGCGGGTTCGATAGTAAAAGGGACTGTCTGGTCGAATTCCCCGTTAATGAACAGATCGACAGCGTAGTCGCCGTACGGGAGGCTGTTGCGGGTCAGCGTCAGGTTGAAATCGACCCAGCCGTCTTTCTCCAGCGTGATCTCCGTCGTGTCGATCACCTCCTGCGTGTTTTCCTGGATGAAGTACCAGCGTGCCTTGATCGTGGTCCCGCTCGGGGTGTTGGCCATCTTCACCGCGCAGTGCAGCACGGCGTCCGCCGCGTGGAACGAGCGTGTCTCGTCGACCGGTTCTTTTGTCTCGCTGTCGACCGTGCGTGCGAACACTACCTTATCCACGTTTGCGGTAGAGAAGTTGCAGGCCTGCAGCATCAGAAGAAGTGCGAGCGCTGCGAGTCCGGAAATGGAACGGCGTATCATGAAATCCTCCTGTGACAATGCGCCGGTCTGGCGGTTTGCAGGGTCATACGGACAGGACATACTCGCGAAGGATGCGCAGCCCTTCCCGATGACCGGGGAAGACCAGGCGTTTCCACGCGTCCTCGTAACACAGCCACTCGCAGTGGTCATGCTCGTCCGAGAGGACAATCGTTGCTCCCACGGGGGCTTCCGCCGCAAACACCGGTACATGATGAATGGAATCGTCTGTTGCAAGGTAAAACGTGGCGATGAAAGGCACAATAAGCAGTTCGGTATGAAGTTCGGAAACGTCGACGCCGGTTTCCTCGCGCAGTTCGCGCCGTGCGGCCTGCATCGCCGTTTCGTCCGCTTCCATGCTGCCGGTGACAACCTGCCAGATCCCGGGATACAACACCTCGTCCGGCGAACGACGCAGGAGCAGGAATTCCCACTCACCGTTGCCGGCGCGCCGGTAAAGATGGACCTGCACCATGCGTGCGGTAACGTTGCTCATGACCATTCTCCGGAAGGAAGTCGGCACAGGCAGACGGACCGATCGACTGTCACCCTGTCAGGTGTGTCGGGTTGCATCGCTGACAGGATCGCAGAATTCATGGCAGGATTGGTGTGAAAGTTTCGTGGCATGGATATTGCAAACTTGATTCATCCCCTGCAGAATGTCAAATTCAAGGGACGGGCGCGGGTGTGTCCGTCCACTACGAACACAAGGAAGCACCATGTCGGACAACACAATTGAATCCGGACCATTTTTTCAGGATGAAAGCACGGAAGCGTCCGTCGACGCATCGAGCATGGAGCTCTCGGTCCTTCCGCTGCGCAACATCGTCTTTTTCCCCGGGCAGATCATGCCGCTGTTCGTCGGGCGTCCGAGTTCGGTGCGTCTGATTGAGGAAGCGCATCAGGCGCAACGGCCGGTGTTCGTGCTCACGCAGCGCGATTCCACGGTGGATGTGCCGCACACAAGCGACCTCTATGAAGTCGGCACTGTGGTGCGCGTCGTGAAAATATACACCATGCCCGACGGCAGCAAAAGCGTGGTCGTGCAGGGGCTGCACCGTGCGCGCTTCCGTGGAATGGTGCGCGAGGAGCCATGGCTTGTTGCCGAGGCGGAAACGCTGCCCGAACAACCGGCGAGCGTGGAAGACGTGGAGGTCGCGGCCCGTGCCGGCAACGTGCGCACGCAATTGAAGAAGTTGGAGGGACTGCTGCCGGATTTTAATCCCGAGCAGCTCAACCTGATCATGAACACGCAGGACGTTGCGCATTTCGCCTTTCTCGTCGCGGCACTGCTTAACATACCCGTGCCGGAGAAGCAGGAACTGCTCGAGACGCTTGATCTCAAAGAGCTGTTGAACCGTCTGCTGGTCGCGCTCAGCAAGGTAATCCAGCGACAGGAACTGAGCCAGAAAATCCAGGCCGACGTGCAGGAGAGCATCAACAAGGCGCAACGGGAGTTCTTCCTGCGCGAGCAGCTTCGCGCGATCAAGAAGGAACTGGGCGAGGAAAAGGAACAGCTCGAGGTCGACGAGATGCGCCGCAAGATCGAGGAAACGCAGATGCCCGACGAGATCCGCGCCGTGATCGACAAGGAGCTGAACCGGCTGAGCGTGATGAATCCCGCCGCCGGGGAATACTCGGTGACGCGGAATTACGTCGACTGGCTGCTGGATATGCCGTGGATGGTGTCGACCGAAGACAACCTGGACATTGCACACGTGCGCACGCAGCTCGCCGAAGACCATTACGGACTCGAGAACGTAAAAAAGCGGATTCTCGAGTATCTCGCGGTGCGCAAGCTGAAAAAGGATATGCGTGGTCCGATTCTCTGCTTCGTGGGTCCTCCGGGCGTGGGCAAGACATCCCTCGGCCGCTCGATCGCCGATGCGCTGGGGCGGAAATACGTGCGTTTCTCTCTCGGCGGCGTGCGCGACGAGGCGGAAATCCGCGGCCACCGGCGCACCTACGTGGGCGCGCTGCCCGGCCGCATCATCCAGAACATCAAGAAAGCGGGTTCAAATAATCCCGTGCTCGTGCTCGACGAGATTGACAAGGTGGGAACGGACTTCCGCGGCGATCCAACCTCGGCGCTGCTCGAGGTGCTGGATCCCGAGCAGAACGTCAACTTCAGCGACCATTACCTTGAGGTGCCGTTCGACCTCTCGCGCGTGCTGTTCATTGCCACGGCCAACACGCTTGATACCATACAGCCCGCACTGCGCGACCGCATGGAAATCATCGAGATTCCGAGCTACATCCTCGAGGAGAAGCTGCATATCGCCAAGCGACACCTGCTGCCCAAGCAGCTGCGCGAGCACGGCCTGGAGCCCGGGCAACTGCAGATGGACGACGAGGTGATCAAGGACATCATCGACCGCTACACGCGGGAAGCGGGTGTGCGCAACCTCGAACGCAAGCTGGCCGACGTGTGCCGCGGCACGGCGCGGCAGATCGCCGAAGGCAGCGCGGAGGCTGTCACCGTGACCGTGGACGACCTCGGCGACTACATCACCTCCCGGAAGCACTACCCGGAAGTGGCCGGGCGCATCAGTACGCCCGGTATCGCCACGGGGCTTGCATGGACGCCCGTGGGCGGCGAGATTCTGTTCATCGAAGCCAACAAGATGAAGGGAAAGGGGCGTCTGACCATCACCGGTCAGGTCCGCGACGTGATGAAGGAAAGCGTGCAAGCCGCGATGAGTTACATCGCTGCCAACGCCACGGCGTTTGGTGTCGACCCCGATTTCCGCGAAACGCTCGACATCCACGTGCACGTGCCCGCAGGCGGAGTGCCGAAAGACGGTCCCTCCGCCGGCGTGACCATGCTTGCGGCGCTGACCTCGCTGCTCACCGACCGCGTGCTACGCAACGACCTGGCCATGACCGGCGAGATTACCCTGCGCGGACAGGTGCTGCCCATCGGCGGAGTGAAGGAAAAGGTGCTTGCCGCCCACCGCGCGGGCATCGCGCATGTGCTGCTGCCAAAGCGCAATGAAGACGATCTCAGTGAGATTCCCGAGTCTGTTCGCAAGGAGATAACCTTCCATCTCGTGGAGGAAATGAAGCAGGTGATCGATATCGCTTTCCCGAAAACAGGGCAAAAATCAAAATCCCGAAAGAATTCCATTGATAACGCTTCCAAAAATTCGTAAATTGATGAATAGTGGAAACCTGTTCAATCTTCTGGTGAACAATGAAAACGAACGAGAAAACGGCTCCCAAGCCGGTAAAGGTCAAGCAGACGGGAAAAGTCATCGGCATGGTCATCACTGACTGTCCGATGTGCAAGAACACCATCAGCTTCGACATACAGACAGCGAAATTCTGTCCCTACTGCAACGCAGAGGTCGCGGTCGATCTCGACAGGGTCGAGGTTGTCGTGCGGGCCAGCCGCGCAATCAACCAGAAAGGCCCGCAGAAGCGAGTGGCGTAAGCCCTCTCCTCTGACAGCAACACGATTCAAGCGACATCCCGCCAGCAGGCGGGATGTCGCGTCTTTTATTCCTGTCCACTGGACGTGTACCCGGTGGATGGCGTGTACCCGGTGGAGGTCCCGCCTGGAGACAGTCGCCACTGCAATGTTCGCGGAATGTGCCGGATAATCCTCTCCTTCTTGACTCTTTTTCCGGGATGTCGTAATGTAGACGGACACAGTACCGAAACGGAGCGGAGTCTGATCATGAGGTTGCTCGCCGGGGTGCTTTTCTTTCTCGCCGCAAGCGCCGTCATCCATGCACAGCCATCCGGGGGAAGGCTGGAGGCGGCTGGCAGGACGTTTCAGACAGCTGTCATCCCGAACCGGGGTATGCAGGCCGGCACGAACAACTGGATGCAGATTCCCGACAATCCCGGCATCGCCATACCAGTGTTCACTGTCGAAACCTGGGTGCGCGCGACCTCGGGCGGACTCATCGTCACTCGGGACGTGTCGAGCGGGTCGCCGTCAGACTGGCAGCTCTGGTATGACTACAGCCGCTATCGCCTTGCCTTCATCACCGCACGCACGCCTCCCGACTCGTATTTTTTCACGCCGGACAACAGCTTCATGCCGGGCCAGTGGTATCACGTTGCGCTGGTCGTGAACGGACCGGCGGGGCGGGCGCGATTGTATATCGACGGGAATCTGGTCATCAGCCCGACATTCACATCCCGGTATTTCGACTGCAGCACGGGCCTCGCCTGGTGCGGATACTACAACAACGCGGCCGGCGCCTATCTGCAAGGGGAGATCGACGAGGCGCGGTACTGGAATGTGGAGCGCAGCGAAGCCGAGATCCGCGCCACCAAGGATATCGATCTTCCCACGAATGACCGCATCGGACTGGTCGGCTGGTGGCGCTTCTGCGATTCGTACGAGGATTATTCCGGCAGCGGCAACCATGGCACGCCAATGGGCAGTCCCCAGCTTGTATTGAATTCCCTTCCCTTCGGCATCACCTGCAACGACAGTCCCTGCGACACGCTGGACATCGCCATCGAGGGCGCGACCGCCTTCTGCGAGGGGGATTCCACAATTCTTGCCGCGACGGAAGGGTATCGGTCCTACCGATGGTCGACGGGCGATACCACCCGCAGCATCGTCGTGCGGTCCGCGGGACGCTACCGTGTCGATGCGGTCTTTTCCGATTCCTGCATCGTCGCCGCAGAGATCGAGGTGCGCCTGCTTCCGGCCGCATATCCCTACGCGGGGCCCGACCGCCTGACTTGTCGGGGAGTACCGGTTACCATCGGTGCCGGAGGGCACATCCCGGGATACCGCTATCAATGGCTGCCGCCGACGGGACTGTCGAATCCGGACAGCGCGATCACGGAGATGGAAGGCGACGCATCGCGGACCTATGTGCTGACCGTGACGAATGCCGACGGATGCAGCGCAAGCGACACCGTGCGCGTGCAGGTGCTCGACGGACTGCCGATCGCGCTGCCGGATTCCCTGCATATCTGTCCTGGTACCTCCGTCGCGCTCCCGCTCGACGTGCTCGGGGGCTTTCCTCCGTTCCGGTACGAGTGGTCACCTTCGGACGACCTTTCCGACACCGGGATCCGGAATCCCGTGGCCACTCCATCGCTCTCTCGCTGGTATCGTGTCGTCGTCACCGACTCGCTCGGCTGCACGGCAACCGACAGCATCCTGATCGTCACAAGCGAGGGCCTCGACCTGCTGCTCCCCGATTCGCTGCTCGCCTGTAAGGGAGCCACGGTCATCCTTCCGCTGTCGGTCCGCAACGGGACTCCGCCGTACACCTATCGATGGACCCCTCCGGACGGGCTCGATCGCGATGACGTGCAGACGCCACGCTGTACCGCCGACACCACGCGCTGGTATCACGTGTCGGTGCTCGACTCGGCCGGTTGCGAGGGGTCCGACAGCGTGTTGGTTCGGGTGCGCGACGACTTGGACACGTGGCTGCCCGACACGATCACGATTTGCGCCGGGGCTTCGGTCCAGCTGCCGCTCGTGGTGACCGGGCAGACCGGCAAGCCACGTTTTCAGTGGACGCCGTCGGATGGTCTGGACCGATCGGACACGCAGCGTCCGGTTGCCCGACCGACGACACCGACCATGTACCATGTGCGCGTCATCGATTCTCTGGGCTGCGAGGCGGAAGACAGCGTCTACGTCCGGCTGTTCCCCGGCGCGAACGTCTCGATCACCATTGACGGGGCATCGTCGTTTTGCGTGGGTGACAGCGTCCGCCTCGTCGCCACTCCCGGATTCCGTTCCTACCGATGGTACACACCCTCGCGTGTCATTCCCGATACGGGCAACAGCATTATCGCACGGGAGGCGGGCAATTACCGGGTGGCGGTGATTGACAGCAACGGTTGTGAGGTGCTTTCGCAGCCCGTGACCATCAGCACGTTCTACGCCTTCGAGATTCCTGTCACGATCAACGGCTCGCAACCACTGTGCGAAGGGGACACGCTGCTGTTGGAGGCGGGTGGTGGGTACCGGAACTATGTTTGGATGGACGATTCCGGCCGCGTGCTCGGCACCGGCCGGGAGATCGCCATCGGCAGGGCCGTGCGCGTGCGGGTGTATGCACGTGACAGCCAGGGGTGCGTGGGTCGAAGCCGGGAAATCGAAGTATCCGTGGCCCCGACGCCCGGGTTTTCGATCAGTGGCCCGCGGCTCGTGTGCATTGGGTCCGTTCATGATTACGCGACGCTGCTGCGTTCGCGATGGGAATATCTCTGGGCAGTCGATTCCGGTGTGGTGCGCGGGTCCGACACCCGCGAATCGATCCGCATCGAGTGGAATACGGCGGGACGCAGGCTACTCCGCCTCCGCGTCCGTGACACACAGACGGGCTGCGAGGCCACGGTGTCGGTCGACGTGACTGTCATCACCGGACTGGATCCGCGCATCCTCGCGACGACTCCCACCGTGATCTGCGACGGAGACTCGGTGGTGCTTCGCTCGAGAGACGCACATCCGCTCATGTCGTGGCGTGACGCGAACGGGATGACGGTGGGTGAAGGGCGCTCGGTTGCGGTACGGCGCGGCGGGTGGTATTTCCTGCACGCCGAAACCGATGACGGTTGTCATGGTATCGACAGCATTTTCGTGACCGTCCTGCCCATACCCGCGCCACGCATCACCGGGCCTGTCGTGGTCTGTGTCGGCGATACCGCGGTCTATCAGGTCCTGGCCGGAGGCGGTGGAATCCTGCGGTGGGAGAGCGATGAGGGCGTCCGCCTGGCGGAGGATTCCGTCGGCATCGTCCAACACTGGACGCAACCGGGCCGTTTCCGCATCGTCCTCGTGGCCTCGTTCTCCGATACCACGCTGCGCTGTTGGGGCTCGGACACACTGGAAGTTGAAGTGCAGCAGCCGCCGTTTGTCGCACTGACCGTACATCCGGATTCAATCATCTGTGAAGGTGATTCTGTGCGTTTGTCGGCCACTCCGGGACTCGCGCGATATGTATGGCTTTTGCCCGATGGTACGGTCGACACGACCTCGAACGTCCTTGTGGTCCGTGGCGGGGGCTCTTACCGTGTGCGTAGCGTGAGTTCGGGCGGCTGTGTTACGGAAAGTGATGCGGTCACGGTGCGGGTGTTGCCGGCGCCGGACGTCCGTATTGCTGGTCCCACGTCCGCCTGCACCGGCGGCATCGCCGGGTACAGCGTCCCCGACGTTCCAGGAACGAGTTTCCAGTGGTCGGTCGAAGGAGGGACGTTCGAATCCGGCAGCAGCGGAGCCGCGGTCGACGTCCGCTGGGGAGCGGCTGGTCGGGCGAGGATCATCCTTGTCGCGGATAACGGTCGCTGCCAGAGTCGCGACACGCTTCTGGTCGCTGTTGGAGACAGCGTGCGGCCGGGTGTATTTCCCGCGATACTGCGTCTCTGTCCGGAAGGGGAGGGGACGCTGCGCGCGGAGGACGGATTCGATTCGTACACCTGGCTTACACCCGATGGCGCCATCCCGGGACGGGAAATAACGGTGCGACATGCGGGTCTCTACCGCGTGCATGTCAGCACCGATGGAGGATGCGAAGGGACGTCGGATCCGATTCCCGTCGAAATCCTTCCTGCGCCGGAACCACGGATTCTCGGTCCGGAGGCGCTGTGTCCGGGTGACACGATCGTCCTGCAGGCGAGTCCGGGATACCTGTCCTATCGGTGGAGCGATGGGCGTGGCGGTCGGGTCGTTTCCATTGGCGACGCGGCGGAGCTCACGGTCACGGTCACCGACAGCAACGGCTGCGCAGGCACATCCCCGCCACATCGCGTCCGCCTGTCACCGCTTCCCGATTCGCCCGGGATCACTCGTGACGGCATGACGCTGCTCGCCACACCTGCGCCGCGATACCAGTGGTTCCGCAACGACACGCTGCTTGCGGGCGAAACAGGACAGAGATGTCCGATAACCCTCGCCGGCGAATACCGTGTGGTCGTGTGGAATGGAGACGGATGTCCTGCATCGTCGTCGCTGCCGGTGTCCTGTGTGACGGGGCGGTCACTGGTCTCGCTCCCCCATCTGGTCGTGCGTCCGGGCGACACGGTCCGCGTGATTCCCGAACTGCTCGAACAGGGCTGTCTCGAAGAGATCGGTGCGCGGTCGTTCCTCGCGACGATGCGGTACGAACAGTCGGCCATGGTTCCTCTCGACGGAACGGACGCCGGAGGGATCGACGGCCCGGACCGCGTCATCACCGTTCGTGGCACACTGCAGGAGATCGTCGCCAGCGGCATCGATCTTCGTTTTCTGGCCACGCTCGGGCTGCGTGACTCCGTGCCCCTGGTACTCGAATCATTCGAGTGGCTTGACGTCCCGGTCACCGCCGACCGGCGCGACGGTTCGTTGCGCGTTCTCATCTGCCATGAAGGTGGAGACCGGTTGTTCGACGGAGCGGGGCAGGTCCGACTGCTGCCGAACAGCCCAAATCCGTTCAACACCATGACAACAGTCAGTTTCGAACTGATCGAACGTGCGCCGACAGAAGTGCAGGTGCTCGACATGCTGGGCCGGCGCGTGCGCACGCTGTTTTCGGGCATCGGCGAGACCGGGGTGCATCGACTGGTATTCGATGCCGGAGCGCTCCCCTCCGGACAGTACATGGTCGTGCTCCGCACGCCCACCGTCATGCGGAAGCAGTTGCTGCTGCTGCTGAAGTAACGGGCCGGTTCCACTCCGGTCCTCGCGCGTGCGCTCCGGTCTTCGCGCGTGCGCCCCGGTCCTCGCGCGTGCGCTCCGGTCCTCGCGCGTGCATTGTTTCTGAGGCGATCCGGGGCTACATTTCCCGTTTGCTTCCACAACACTGCAGAACCGACCCATGGCAAAAGCTCGCAGCGCAGACAAGAAAGCCCCGCGGAGCGCCTCCGCTTCCAACCTGTCCCAGCCGACCTTCCTCGTCCAACACGCCAACGCGATTTTCATCGGGATGATCGCGCTGTTGCTTGTCATCTTCTTCCACGAGGCGTTTTTCTCCGGCAAGGTGTTTTTCGTGCCGGACAACGTATCGTCGATCGTGTACGAAGAAGGCTATCTCAAGCAGGCGGACGAGGCCGGCGTGAATCCGTTCTGGAATCCGTATGTGTTTTCCGGCATGCCCACCTGGGGATCGAGTTCGCCGGGTCACGGCATGTACCTGCACAGCTTCCTCGATCCGCTCAAGCCCATGGTGATCATGCAGGTGTACGGTTGGGTGCAGGCGGCAGTAAACATCCTGCCGCTGCCATCGATGTTCTGGGACATCTTCAACTTCTTCCTGCTCGGCGCCTTCACGTATCTTCTGGGAGTGCGGCGGAAGTTCGAGCCCTGGGTGGCCTTCCTGGTCGCGGTCTCGGTGGTGTTTTCGCTGTATTCACTGAACTGGATCATGGCCGGACACAACACCAAGATCACGGTGTTTGCCTTTCTGCCGGCCATCCTGCTGCTGGTGGACCTGCTGTTCGAGAAGCGCAGCCTGCCGCGGATTTCCCTGCTGGTGCTGGCGCTGCATTTCACGTTCAACTCCGGGCACGTGCAGATGGTCTTTTACAGTCTCATGGTCGTGGGTCTGTACGTGCTGTACAAATGGTATTCCGGCGAGAGCTTCGGCAAGGTCGCGCTCGTGTCGGCCATCGCAGTGGGAAGCGCGGCCTTCGCCTTCCTCATGCTTTCGGGTCCGTACTTCGCGGCATGGGAATACAAGGACTTCTCCATCCGCGGCGCGGGCTCCGGCGGATCGGGTCATGGTCCGGCCACCGGCGGACTCGATTACGACTACGCGACGCTGTGGTCGTTCTCTCCGATCGAGGTTCTGACCTTTTTCGTGCCGTCCTTCGTCGGCTTCGGTTCGCCGACGTATTGGGGTTCGATGAGCTTCACCGAGTCGCCGATCTATCTCGGCGTGGTGGTGAGCTTCTTCGCCCTTCTCGGCATCGTACTGCGGCCGAAGGATAAGTTCGTGCATCTGTGGATCGCTCTCGGCGTGATCGCCCTGCTGGTTTCCTTCGGGCGCAATTTCAGTCCGCTCTACGACCTGTTCTTCCACTACGTGCCCTTCTTCGACAACTTCCGCATTCCCTCGATGATCCTCTTCCTGATGGCGCTGTCGATGGGAATGCTGGCGGGTGTGGGACTGACGGAAATCGTGCGCCTGCTGCGCGAGCGACGCAAGGGCGAGGAAGGCGCGGTGACCGCGAAGCTGACGAAGGCCATCTGGATTCCCGTCGGTGTGGCCGCGGTGCTGGTGCTCGCGCTGATGGGCATGGAAAGCAGTTACAAGAGTACTGTGTCTGAAATGATGAAAGAGCATCACCCGCAGTACCATCAGTACATGGAGCAGATCGTGCAGTACGAGCAGGCGGGGCGAATGTCCGAATTGCCCGAGCAGCTCCAGAACCTGACACTGGACCGCATCTACTCCATGGCCCTGAACGACGCGCTGCTGGCCCTGCTGTTCATGGCCCTGGCGGGATTGGTGCTCTGGGCGTTTGTCAAGGGCAAGCTCGGCATCACGCCAACGATTCTCACGCTCCTGCTTTTGCTGGTTGTCGATTGGTGGGTCGTGGACTCCAAACCGATGCACATGGTGCCGATGCGGGAGCAGGAGCAATCGCTGGCGAAAACAGATGTGGTGGATTTCCTGAAACAGGACACCACGGTGTACCGCGTCCTTCCCGCAGGCAACCACAGCGATGACAACTGGTACGTCGCGTATAGCATCCAGAATGTGGCGGGCTACCATCCAGCCAAGCTCAAGCTGTACGACGACGTGCGCAACACGATGTTCGGCCAGTTCCAGTACCAGAGCGGCGAGCAGTTGCAGTCGTCCAACTGGGCGATGCTGAGCATGCTCAACACGAAATACGTCGTGACGCCGGGCGACTGGCAGGTTACGGCGCCCTTCCTCAAGCCCGTGTTTTTCGGCAACAAGGAGACGGTCTACGAAAACCAGTACGTACTGCCGCGCGCGTTTTTCGTCGGGTCGTATGAAGTCATCACCGACGACGAGGTCATGTTCCAGGAGGTCAGTACGCTGCCTGGCTATCGGCCCGACCGCGTGGCGTACCTGAGCACCGAGCCGCCGACCAAACCCGCCACGGTGTCTGACAGCCTGCTCGCGGGCGCGAGCGCGACGCTGGTGGATTTCGGCATCAACGGCTTCGCCTACGATCTCGAGACGCCGGTCGACGCCATCCTCAAGCTCAGCGAAGTGTATTACCCGAGCGGGTGGACGGCCACGCTCGACGGCAAGCCGATCGACATCCTGCGGTCGGACTACGTGCTGCGCGCGGTGGTGATTCCTGCGGGGAAACACCGTCTTGAAATGCATTACCAGCCCGAGACCTACGAGGCCGGACTGATCGTCACCACGGTCACGAACTACGCACTCGCCGCCGTGCTTCTCCTGTCTCTCGTCCTCTGGCTGCGCAGGCGGCAGGGCAAGGGCAAGGCCGCGGCCACGACTTCCAAGGACAACGAGGACCAACTTACGGCGTGAACGTCGTCATCTCCGTCGGCGGGAGGTTCCACGCCCTGGAACTCGCCGAGCAGCTTGACCGGCGCGGCTACCTCGAGCGCATTATCACAACCAAGCGATGGTACGTGCGCGAGCGCTTTCTCAAGAGCCGGTACCGCGTCATTCCCGTGCCCGAGTATCTTGGCACTCTGGTGCGCAAGGTGCCCGCGCTGCGGCGTCGCGGTTACTATTCCTGGTTGAAAGACAATCTCTTCGACGCGCTTGCGCGCAAGTACATTCCCCCCTGTGACATCTTCCACGCCTGGGGCAACTATGCCCTGGCCTCCATCCCGCACGCACGCAAGCATCATGCGAAGGTCGTGATCGAGCGGGGGTCGACGCATCCATTTTTCCAGGACAGCATACTCCGGGAGGAGTTCGAGCGTTTCGGCATGGAAGTCGAGCGCGCGCATCCGCAGATCATCGAGAAGGGCCTGCGCGAAATGGAGCTGGCCGACGCGGTCATCATTCCGTCTGCCTTCGTCGAACGCACGTTTCTCGATGCCGGATTTCCGGAGGAGAAACTCCACGTAGTGCCGTACGGTTTCAATCCCACGCAGTTTGCGCCCGGCGAGAAGCGCGATGGGCGGTTCCGCGTGCTGTTCGTCGGTAACATCGGCGTGCAGAAAGGGGTGCATTACCTGCTCGAGGCCTGGTCGCGGCTGCGCCTGCCCGGCGCCGAGCTGGTGTTCATCGGCACCGTGGAGGAAGGCATCCGGCCGCTGCTCGCGAAGTACGAGGGACAGTTCACACTGCGCGGCCACGTACCGCACGAGAAACTGAAGGAAGAATACGCGCAGGCGTCGGTGTTCGTGCTGCCTTCCCTGCAGGAGGGTTCGGCACTGGTGACCTACGAGGCCATGGCCTGCGGCCTGCCGCTGCTGGTCACGACCAACACCGGCAGCGTCGCCATCGACGGCGAGCACGGGTTCGTCGTGCCGATCCGCGACAGCGATGTGCTGGCGGAAAAGCTGTCCTGGCTGTACGAATACCAGGATGACGCACGGGAGATGGGCGCGCGCGGGGCCGCGTACATCCGCGATTTCACATGGGAGCGCTATGCGTCGGGCGTGATCGAGGTCTACCGTTCGCTGCTGCCGGAGGAACAGGCATGAGCATCGCGCGGAAGGCACTGATCGGTGCACTCTGGGCCAGTGGGGCAAACTATCTGAGCCAGGGAGTGGGTTTCATTTCCATCGCGGTTCTTGGGCGGTTGCTGCTCGAGGAGGATTTCGGTCTTGCCGCCACCGCAAATTCCATCATCCAGTTCGTTTTCATCCTCTCCGCCCTTTCGTTGAATCTTTCCATCATTCAATCACAGGAAGAAAA
>JAGTUZ010000289.1 GCA_018224415.1 Bacteroidota bacterium
GGGAGGACCGTCCCGAGCAGACTCAGCAATACCGCCAGCAGGCACAGCAATCCCGTCAGCAGTCGAGCAGCCCGTGCTGTTGATACAACCCGCATTTCCGGTTTCCGAAACGGCGTTCCATTATGTATGAAGCCATGCATATTCAATAAAAGACACACGGAAGCAGAATTGGTTTCATCACGATGGAAACCCTGCAAGCCATCGGTGCGACCATGGCAGGAAAGAAAAACCCGTCCAGACGGAAATTACCTCAGGACACTGATGCGCTGCACACTGCGATGGCCTCCGGCCTCGAGCACACACAGGTAGGCACCGTTCGGCAGACCGTCGGCCCACCAGAGCAGCGAATGCGCTCCCGGACCGTAAACTCCGTTGGCGACCGTGGCCACCACGCGTCCGAGCGCATCGTGGACGCGAAGCACAACGGTCATACTCTGCGGCAGCGTGAAGGGGATGAGCGCCGTCGAGGATACGGGATTGGGGTGGATGACGCCGAGCCATGGCGTGTTGGCAAGTGCCGGCGTGTTTTCGATGTCGTTGACCTGTTGCACCACGACTCTGAGCGGCTCAACCGTGACGCATGTGCCGTTGGACACCGTGACTGTCACCTGGAAGGTCCCCGCGCGACTGTACCGATGCGTGGGCGCCTGCTCCGTGCTGGTGGTGCCGTCACCGAAATCCCAGTTCCACGACACGGCGTCCGGAGACGTGGCGCCGAACGACACCTCCGCACCGTCGCTGAGATAGACCGTGTCGGCCGAGAGCGTCACGGTCACCGTCGGCGCTTCGACCACGTTGACGGCGACCTCGAGCAGGGCGCGGCCCACGAAGTTCTCGTTGTGGAAGGTGAAATACCGGACACCTTCATCCTCTGCCTTGACCCAGCCGGTGGCGCCGGTGGAAATCCACAGCGGATGCCGTGCGTCCAGCGGCACGCCCGCAGCCAGCACCATCGCCGAATCCCCGCCGAACCAGTGCAGGAGCCCCGGCAGCGTGCTGTCCGCACGAAGTGTGATATTTCCGCCGCGGCAGACGTCGGAAGGGACATTCGCCACGGGACGCGGGACGTCGGGAATTTCGGTGACGATGGTTGTTTTCGGGTCGCCCACGATCACGGCCATCCACGAAATCGTCGGATTGCTCATGTAATAGCTCTCGGCCAGCGTGTATCCATTGGTGTAACGCTCGGCCAGCATGTTGACCCAGGTGAGCGCGACGGTGTAGGGCTCGAACACGTAGCCGCTGGCACCGGTGCATCCCTCGGCGATCAGGTCGGCGATGCGCGACTGGCCGGCTTCCGCACCGGGAATGAAATTACGCGCGGAGGTGGAGACGTAGGTCTCCGCGACCGAGCCGGGCAGCCAGGTGTTGCGGGGACGGGCTTTTGTCGCGTAATGGTGATCGTAATGGTCGTTCGATCCCCAGCTCGCATAGCCGAGCACATTGCGCTGGTCGGTGACAAACACCGAGTCCGTGTTCACCAGGGCGTTCCATCCCTGCGATTGCAGGTACTGTCCGGCGAGACCCAGGTTGTTGTCGTATGGATTCAACTGGATGGGACGGGGATCGCGGTCGAACACCCACAGGGCGCTGTCCTTGTCTACCTGCGTGTAGGGACCCGAACGGTCGATGAGACGGAAAACGTCTTCTTTCGTCAGCGCGGTCAGGCGGGTGGTGAGGAACAGGTCATACGTGCGCGGCGGATTGCTGCCGGGAATCACATCCTTCCGCCGGTAGCGCGCGAAGCGCTGGAAATACGGCTGCACGTTGATCGAGGACTGCGAGGCGAACAGCGTGTTCTGATGGATATGGCTCGCATTGCCGCCGAGAATCAGCATGATCTCCGCATCGAAGGAGGCGTTGGTCGGGTCGCCGCCGCCCTCGCTGTGCAGCACGCGCAGCGGCACGCCCTTGGTCGTGACAAAGAAATTCAGCGTATCGACCAGTCCGGTGGTGACCGTGAGATATTCCTCGATCTGCGCCCGCACGGCGTCGAATTCCGCCGGCGTGATGGTCTCCTTCGCCGGCGCCTGGATGCGGATCACGTTCCGCTCGGGAATGTCGCGCTTGCTCATGAAATAATCGCCGATCGCGACGGAATTGCTGTCATTGACGTTGATGATCAGTCCGACGTCACGGTAATCTACCGGCGCCTGTGCGAAGGCGACGAGTGCGTGAAGCAGGATCAGCGGAAAAAAAGAAGCAAGCGCTTTCATTCGGGTCTCCGATGGTGCGGGGAAGGCCGGGCGGGGGGATAGAAGAGAAAAAACTCCGGCATGGCGATGCAGAAATCTATTGATTTTCGGCCAGCGCGGCAAGCCTGCCGCGGCGAATCGGACATGTTTTCTCGTGAATTTTTCGTAAGCTTGAGTCGTTGTCACACACCATACGGTCCTTCCCGTGCGCATTCAACTCTCGGTGGCCTTCCTGGTCCTTTTCCTGCTGGGCGTCAGCAGCACTCCGTTTTTGCACGCACAGCAACGCAGCGAAGACGACCCCTGCGGTTTTTCCCTGCGCAAACCCGAAGACGTCCTTCTCTGGGGCTACGGCCGCGACGCGCTGATCGTGGACATGCAGCGCTGGATCCTGCATCGCGCCACACGCATCGACGTCATCGGCAGCAGTGTGCAGCAACGCCCGCTGTACCACATGGTGTTTACCAACCCCGCCTCCCAGATTCGCAAGAAGCGCATCTGGATCCATGCCCGCACGCATCCGATCGAATCCGAATCTTCATGGGTGTCCCGTGCCATCGTCGACGAACTGCTCAGCGGCTCGGCACTCGGCAATCTGCTGCTCGACCATGCCGTCATCCATGTGCTGCCGATGCTCAATCCCGACGGCGTGGAACTGCAGCGCGCACGGGAAAACGCCAACGGCGTGGATCTCGAGAGCAACTGGGGCGCCGCGTCGCCGGAGCCCGAAGTCGACGCGCTGCGCCGGCATCTCGCCGCGCTCATGGCCAGCGAGACGCCGATCGAGGTGGCACTGAACCTGCATTCGGCCTGGGACTGCAAGCGCTAATTTATTTATCACGCGGCGGCGGGTACGTCCGAACTCTTCGCCCAACAGCAGCAGCGCTTCATCGGCTACGCCCGCGACCGCTTTCCCGGAGGCATCGAGGCGCATGATTATTTCGTCAGCTGGACCACCGGCACGCCCGACCGCTATCCGGAGAGCTGGTTCTGGCTGAATTACCGCGAGAAGGTGATGGCGCTGACCTATGAGGACATGAACTGTACGGCGGCAGGAGAATTTGACCGCACGGCGCGCGCGCTGCTCGGGTCCGCGGCGGATTTTCTCGGACTGACGGGCATTACTTCCGTTGCCGGTCCTGCCGCGATGCCGGACATCGCGATGGTGACGGACGTGTATCCGCACCCCGTGCCGACAGGAGGTGCCGCCCACATCCGCATCTCGGGCACCCCGGCTGGAACGGCGCTGCGTGAGGTCCGCGCCAGCATCCATGACCTGCTCGGCCGCGAAGTCGCGCTGCTGTATGAAGGAATGGTCTCGGAGGCGGGCCAGGTCCTGCAACTCTCCCCGGCGGGCCTCGCCGCCGGCACCTACCTGCTGCGCGTGGCCTCCGGCACCCGCGTGGAAACGCGGCCGCTGCTGCTGCTCCCCTGAGCGCTTCCCCGTTTCATTTCCGCACGAGCACGGGCTTGGCGCGCGTCCCGGAAGCGCAGCGGAATAACAGAGTGTAATATCCACTGGAAAGACCTTCCGTCGGCAGCGCGAACACCGCGCCGGCTGCGGGCAGCACGCCGTCGAAGACCCTCCGCACGGCGCGTCCGCGCATGTCGAACAGTTCGATCACCGCCGGTTGTGAGGTACCCGCCCCGATGTGCACGGTGAGTTGCCCGCGTGCGGGGACGGGAGAGACTTCCATGGTTGGAATACCGGCGAAAAACAGGCCTTCGGGATGCCGGCAGGAGGGATTGATGCAGGCACGTCCTTCGGTGAAGCCAGTCAGGCGGAACGGTTGCAGCGCTTCCCAGTCCAGGCGGATGTTCTCACACAGCGGTCCTTCGGCCACGGCCATGAGACGCAGACCAAACATCGCGCCGGTGTCGCGCCATCCCCCCGGCACGGTGATCTCGAAACGGATCTCGTCCGCCGTCACAACAGGAGAGGAAATGACGGCACTCGCGTCCAATCCACCGGGAATCCTCTCGATTCCCTCCAGCGCGAAGGCGGCGGAAGGGACACGCAGGGTGAAGCGCAGGGCTTCAACGGGTAGCAGCCGGGGCAGGGAGTCCAGATAGACGACAAGCAGATCCGATTCTCCGGGCGAGAGCAGAAACGGCGTCTCAAGCCGGAAGCGCAGGCGCTCGTTGCTGCCTGTTCCCATCACGGCCAGGGCGGACGCCTGTCCGCAGTCGATCTCCGGCAGCAGGGAGTCGGCCCATGCCATGGCCGATCCGGGCTGGAAGCGGACGGTCACGGGCAGCGTCTCGCCCGGACGCAGCCTCGCCGGCAGCGCGGCCGTTGCGGTGAAGGGGCCCGCGGCGCCGGAGGACCAGCGAAGGGCGGTGACACGCGCCTCCACGCGGCCGGTGTTGCGGAGCAGCACTGTCCCGTCGCCGGCATCCCCGACCAGCGTCGGTGGGAACACAACAGCGGCGGGATCCCAGTCCAGCACCGGATTCTCGGCGATGATGCGGATCGTGTCCTCGACGTATTCCCCATTGGCGGCTTCCAGACGCAGCACCGCCATGTACGCACCCGGACTGGCAGCACGGAAGCGCAGGGGAAGCGCGAGTGTGCCGTCCGGTGCGACAGTTGCCGGTGCGGGATTGCTTGTGAGGGAAAAGGCGTCGGGAGGAACACTCGAAAGTGACACCGACGTCACGGTCAGCGCCGCGGCGTCGGGATGGTTGTTGCGCA
>JAGTUZ010000290.1 GCA_018224415.1 Bacteroidota bacterium
CGATACAGCCCCGATCCTTCCGTGCCGACAAGCAGGGCGTCTTCCGGAGCTTCAGGATCCGGAAGTACGCTGAATACCGAGCTCGCGGGCGAAGCGAAAAAACCGCTCCGCCCTGCCGTCCCTACAGCCGGGTTGGTGGTACAGAGAACCCGGCTGCTTCGCCGGTCGATGCGACAGAACCCGCCGTATCCGCCCAGCCAGAGTATGGAGTCCCGTCCCTGCCAGATGGCCCGGAAACTATGCACGGGCAATTGTCCGGTCCCGTGCGTTCCAGGTGCGATGAGATTGAATTCTTTCGACGCCGGCGAATGCAGTCCCAGACCCATTCCGTTTGTGCCAATCCACATGTTGCCCATACGGTCATGGTAGATGCAACGGATGCTGTTGCCCGGAAGCGCTTCGGGATCCAGTGGATTGCGTGCGACTGCATGCAACGTGCGGCGGCGGGTGTCCAGCAGGATAATACCGCTCGAGTGGGACCCCAACCAGATACGCTCTTCGCCGTCCATGGCCATGGTCGCCGTCGCTCCACCGAAGCCACCAGGGAGGACACTTGCCAGGCGGATTTCAGACCAGGCTCCGGTACGGACATCGTGCCGCGCCATGATGCCCTCTTCCGTGGCAATCCAGATGTAGCGGTCGGCTTCGACAAGGACCTGCAGCACGACGGGTCCGTTCCCGGCAGGACTTCCGTTGGCAATCGCTTTCGATGGCGTTCTGAACGGAAGCGCAAGTCTGCGAGAGGCAAGTCCGTCTTCCTCAAGGAGAAAAAGACCGGCGCGATGTGCGGCCACCAGGATTTTTCCGGAGCGTGTGGAGGTGATATCGCTGATCATGTGCCGTTTGCCGTCACCGGTCAGATCAACGGCCTTCAGCGACCAGTCGGCAGGATCGTAGACATGCAATCCGTCACGTTCCGTTCCGATCCAGACACGCTGACGCCGATCAACCTGCAACGCCGTGATCACGCTCGTAGCGAGGGCGCCTCGATTGGAACGCACTACGGCAGGCGTCGTGAATTCCCTCGTCGAGGGACGAAATCTCTGAAATCCCGCTCCTCCCGTACCAATCCATATATTGCCGTTCCTGTCCTCCGCAAGTGCGGTGATCACATTGCTCACGAGGGGATGGGGATGCTTCGGATCCGGACGGAATACAACAAACTGGTAACCGTCGAAGCGGTTCAGCCCGTCGTCGGTACCCACCCATAAATAGCCTTTCGCATCCTGCAGAATGCAGTTGATCGTTCCCTGCGACAGCCCGTGCTCGACACGCAGGTGATCAAAACGCAATCGCAGTTCCGCGACCTCCACGGCCTGGGTCTGGATATCTGCCTGCGTGCCCGGGACCTGCTGCGTGCCCGGGACCTGCTGCGTGCCCGGGACCTGCTGCGCGGTCAGGCCGCCGGCTGTGGTCATCAGACAGAAGACCAGCAGGATGGCGGGCATGAGAGTATTGCGGCGGCAGAGAGCGTTGCGGCGGCAGAGAGTATTGCGGCGGCAGAGAGTATTGCGGCGGCAGAGAGTATTGCGGCGGCAGACAGCCTTTCTGGTGTACACGATAGTGCGTCGGCGATAATGACAATACGGAATCAGTACAGGGAAACTACGGGAATTCCCGTCATAAACAAGGGTGGCGCATGGCCACCCTCGAATGATTCGGTATTTGTTTCCCTGTTCATGGTGATCATAGCATGCATCATTTCCACGACGATCCGGAGTTGGGATCAGACGATCATGCTCTTCATGAAATCACGCGCACCGTATTTCTCGCAGGTGAAGATGATATCACGTTTCTCTTTTTTACCATCGACGGAGAGCAGCTTGTCTGACAACGCGTCGAATTTATTTTCGAGATCCTCCATGGTCATCGGCTCGCGCGGATCGCCCTTGGGATACTCGAGATACTCTTCGAAACGCCGGCCGTCCTTTGTTGTGATGATGACGCGAGAGGGTTGCTTCGCGGGGAACATCTGTTCGAATTCAACGGAGGCCTCGCCCTTGATGCGATCAATGACCTCCCAGATGCGCGGATCCTTGAGCTTTTCGTCGGAGAAAGACTGCGTCGTGATCTTGTGATCGACCAGGCAGACGGCCACACAGTACGGGAGTGAATGATCGGCGGTCTCGCGCGATTCGGGACGGTACTTGTGCGGATCGAAGAGGATATCACAGGCCCGGGCGATGGTGGTGAGGTTCACTTCCTCGATTTGGTCGTAGGAAATATCGTGACCGGTCACCACCTTCAGCGTCGTGCTCAGATGCGTGTGCGTGAGCGCCTCGGTTGGAAATGCCTTCATGCTGCATTCGAGAATCTTGTACTTCTCGCCCAGTCCGCCGAGCAGCTTGTCGAGAGCCCAATCAGGACCGAAGACGTCCATCAGTCCCTCCTTTCCTTCGAATACCGCCTCGGTGCCCGTAAACCCCTTTTCCGCCATGAGCGCAGCGAACACACCGGTCTGCACCGCCATCGGATCCACGGTGTTTTTCATCATGGTGAGCTTGCCCGCAGTCGGACAACCGATGGTGTGGTTGTGCGAACCGTTGATTCCGATGGCGTGCACCATCTGATCGACGGTGAGTCCGAGCAGCTTGCCCGCAACGATCGGCGAAACAAACTGCGTGAGCGTGGCATGATGCCATTTGCGTTCGCGCACGCCGGGTACCGCAAATTCACAGAGGCGCTGCTCGAATTCATAGGCGAGCACAATTGCGGTGATGACGTCCTGCATCGAACTGTTCATGCGCTCGCCCATCGCCAGGGCCGCAGGAATGATGTCCGAAGGATGTGATGGGTCCTCTTTCCAGTAGATGTCGTTGAAATCGAGCGCCCGCACCATCAGGGAATTGACCAGCGTCGCGTTCACTGCCGGCATCTTGTCACCGAAACCGATGAGCGTCGCTTCCTCCCTGCCGCCCATCTCGCGGTAGATGTCCCGCATGATGCTGACGTCACGCGTGTGCGTGGCGCCATACGCGCAGCCGATGGAGTCATACAGGTAACGCTTCACCTCGTAGATGACATTGTCGGGAAGATCCTCGTACCGCAGGCCGACGGCGAATTCCGCGATCTGCCGTGAAATACTTTTGTCCATGGTGATTCCTTGTATTCAATGAACAACGGTGTCTGAATTCAGGATGCGATATTCGCACGGACCCAGGATTCAAGTCCGCCGAGGAGGACGATTTCCTGCGCGGCCGGTCCTATCGGATCGATAGCAAACGACATTCCATCGACCAGAATTTCCGAACGGCGGAAATCCACGTTCGCGACCAGGCCGGTTCGCTGCGTGAGAACGTCGCTGCCGAAACGCTGCGTGAGCATATGTACGAGTGCCGGTGCCTCGATGACCAAAAAGCCATTGTTGATCGCGTTGCGAGCATAGGTTTCGCTCAGGGATCCGGCGATCACCAAACGAATGCCTCGATGCTTCAATGCGGTGGCCGCCTGCTCGCGGGAACTGCCTGTCCCGAAATTGAATCCGCCGACGAGTATGTCCCCGTCCCGAGCGAGACCCTGCCAAGCGGGATCGTAGTTTTCCATGGCGACTTCGGCTTGCTGTGCCGCTGTGAAATCGTCGTTGTAGGTGTACTTGCCAGGGTAGATACCGTCGGTGTTCAGATTGTCCTGATGGCAGAATAGCAGTTCCCCTTCGATCGCTTCAGGAAAACCCTCGATCACCACCGTCTCGCCGCGCGCAGCACCATCACGGCTGTTGACGCGTATGGATCCCGACGGGGCGATGGTGTCATAGTCGCCGGGGACGTCGACATAGCCGGCAACAGCAGACGCCGCAACAACGGCCGGCGAGGCCAGGAATGCCTGTGCGGTGGCGTCGCCCATGCGTCCCTTGAAATTCCGGTTCGTCGCGGAAATTCCCACTTCACCGGGACCCAGCAGTCCGACACCGAGACCGATGCAGGGACCGCAGCCCGGCGGCAGCGGGATAGCGCCGGAGTCAAGCAGAAGCTGCCAGTCTCCACGGCGCTCGCTTTCCTGCTGCACTTCGCTCGACGCGGCGGCGATATAGAATTCCACGCCATCGGACACACGCTTGCCACGCATCACGGCTGCTGCCTCGGCAAGATCCTCGACACGGCTGTTAACGCAGGAGACGAGATAGGCCTTGTCGATCTTCATACGCTGATCGCGCAGTCCGGCCACCGCGGCCATGGTCTTGACATGATTCGGTCCGGAAATATGCGGCCGTACGGTAGAGAGATCGAGCGTGAGCTCTTTCGCGTAAAACGCTTCTGCACCGGCGGTTGGCGGATTTGCTTCGAGCTCCATGATGCGTGTTTCATTCACACGCGGATGCCTGCCATCCCCATCGACATCCGAGGGCACGCCTTCGAGTCCACGGGCAGCGACGAAGGCAGCACGCTCCCGGAGCCAGTTGATGGTCACCGCATCGACAGGAAACACACCTGCCAGGGCGCCCCATTCCGTGGTCATATTTGCGATGGTCAGGCGCTGGTCAACACTGAGCGCCGCAATGCCGTCTCCATCAAACTCGATGGCATGATTGAGAACGTCGTCGTTGTTGAACAGACCGCAGAGCGTGATGATCACGTCCTTGCCCGAGACACCGGGCTGCAGCGCACCGGTCAGCGTCACACGGGCGACCGGCGGCACTTTCCACCAGGTCCGGCCCGTCGCCCAGATCGCGGCCGCGTCGGTGCGGACAATCGGAGTGCCGAGGCAGCCGAGGCCTCCGTACATGTTCGAATGGCTGTCTGACGCCACGACCATGGTGCCCGGCCAGGCATACCCTTCCTCGCACATGATCTGATGACCGATGCCGCGACCGGCGGGATAGAAATCCACGCCCATCGACCGGGCGAACTCCTCGATTTTCCGGTATTTTTCGAGGTTCTTTTCGCTTGTGTCCTGCACGTTGTGGTCGAGAGTGTTCACGACCTGCCGCGGATTGTGGAGGCGCGTGGCGCCGATGCTCTTGAATTTCGGAATGACCGCTCCGGTATTATCATGTGTCATGACGTGGGCGGGCTGGATGGAGATGTAGTCGCCGCTGTGCACTTCGTGCCCTTCAGAAAGTCCGAGGGCGAAGCGCTGGGCGATGGTTTCTATCAGGTTCTGTGCCATGTCGTTCTCGCTATCCGTTTATTTCACCAGTTCGAAATCGATGAAATCGGCGTGGTGGAAGATGATGCTCTCCGGCAGCCGTTTCTCGCCCGCGCCTTCCTTCGAGTGCGTGGCGATGATGTGCATGACTTCCGACGGCAGGCCATGTTTGTAAGCGAGGCCGACCCCGCTGAAGGGATGGCGGATGTGCTTGCCATAATCGGATTTCACCGGGTTGCCGTCGATGATCTCGAACTCGAGCAGTTTGCCGACATCGGCCAGCATGGCACCGGCAATGAGCCAATCCCGATTCACCGGCGTGCGGCGGTCTTCATGTACCTTGATCAGCACGTCGTCGCAGGCCACGCACATCAGGCAGACGGCGCGCACATGATCGATGAAGGGGATGGAGACGTTTTCCGCCAGCAGGGTGAATGGCATGCTGCGCAGCAGTTCCTCGGTCCAGCCGCGGAATTCGATGGCCTCGGCCCAGCAGGCAATGACCTTGCCACGCAGGATTTCGTCCTCGATTTGATTGATTTCGGGCAGCAGTCTCAGTACGAGTTCGCTCATGAATTCCTCTGGAATAGATGTATGGGGCGGTTCAGTCGATGTCGTCGACAACGAGGATGGTGAGCGCTGCCGGACCGTGCACACCCGTCACAAGCACTTTCTCGATATCGGCGGTTTTGCTCGGTCCGCCGACCAGCGTCGCGGCGCTTGTGCCATCGCGCGTGGCGAGGGTGCGCAGCATGGGAGCGGCCTGCAGAAATGAGGGAAGGATGCGTCCCGCCGGAAGCAGCGCGATATGCTCCATCGGAAGCAAAGATACGGAGCGGCTTTCGGATTGCGAAGAGGAAATGAGTATCGCACCCGAATCTGCCAGACCGGCAATCGCGACCGTGATACCGATGTCCGTTTGCGCGTAGCGATCCCGCGCCCTTTCCGCAGCGGATCCCAGTGCTGCGTCGGTCACTGATTCCAGCGCGCTCCCGACCTTCCGAAGTCCTTCCTGCAGTCCCGCGCGTGCAAGCAGTTCATGCGCGGCCGCGATGCAGCGGCAGGTACTCCCTGTCGTGGCGGCTATCCGTTCCGCCGCAGCGATAATGTGTCCGACCGCTTCATCGATCGTGGCGCAGCGCAGCGCCGTGCTGCCTGCCTCGCGGGCGCGTTCAATGAAGCGCACGACATCGGCATCTCCCTGTCCGAATGTGAGTGTGTGAAGGCGTTCGACCAGCGTCCTGCGTTCGGCCTCGATGTCCGGTTTGTCACCTTCCGGCAATGCAGCGAAGAGTTTCTCGCGCGCGTTCATTCCTCCCCTCCCCTGGCCTGCAAGTCGGCCCATCGTTGTTTGAATGACCGGGGAGGCGCTTCGGGGAAAACGCGGGAGCGGCTCCAGATCGGGACGCGCACGCCACCGCGTGAATCAAGAAGCAGCGGCGCGAACATGCGCCAGAGGCGTCCCGAAAGGTCGAACAGCCAGGTACGCCCTGCGACGATGGCGAAGACGCGCATCATGGTCCGTTCGAGTCTGTTCCCCTGCCTGCGCGAGAGGCGCTCTCTCCAGCGCAGCAGAAGGTGGTGAAGGTCGATACGCACCGGACAGATGTCCGAACAGGCGCCGCAGAGCGAGGAAGCGAACGGGAGACCGGCGGCGCGTTCGGCGCCGAAATACACGGGCGTAAGGATACTCCCGATGGGTCCGGGATAGATCGAACCATACCCGTGGCCGCCGATCTTCTGGTATACAGGACAGACGTTCATGCAGGCACCGCAGCGGATGCACAGCAGGGCGTCGCGCAGGGCCGCGTCGACCAGAAGGCGCGCGCGTCCATTGTCCATAATCACGATATGCAGCTGTTCCGGTCCGTCATGCTCCTCGCTCCGCCGAGGTCCTGTGAGTATGGAGGTGTAGCAGGTCAGTCTCTGTCCGGTGGCGCTGCGCCCGAGCATGTTGAGGAAGAGCGAGAGGCCTTCGAAATCCGGCAGCAGCTTCTCGAAGCCCA
>JAGTUZ010000291.1 GCA_018224415.1 Bacteroidota bacterium
GTGATTTCCTGGAATTCGTCCAGCGCCACGCCAATGCAGATCCCGCGTTTGCCCGCCATGGCGTCAAGCGCATCGAGCACATCGGTGAGCGTCTCCCGCTGCCGACTGGCGTCCCACTCCCGCGCCTGCAGGTCCAACCCCGGAAGAAGCAGACCCGTCGCCGGGTCGGCCGAGAGTGTCACCGACAGCTTCAGCCGGGAGATCAGGTCAGTCACGAAATCCCTCAACGAACGTCCCAGCGCCGCGCCCGCGGCGGCAAGCACGCGGTTGCTCATGTCGGCCGCCGACGAGGCGGTGGAGAGGTCGGCGAAGAATGCGTGTCCCCCGGCTTTCCGGACGCGTTCGATCGCGCGCAGCAGCGCGGAAGTCTTGCCCATGCGCCGGGGCCCGTACACGATGAGCTTGCTCCCCGGGTCGCCGAGCGCCGTCTCCATGCGCGCGACTTCGTCCGTACGGTCGGCGAAGGCCTCGCCCGTCGCCACCCCATGGATGCGGAAGGGATTTCGTTCCGTCTGTTTCGCTGTCATGACTGCCTCGTGTCCCGCCTGCCCGCGGTGCGACAAATTACTGTAGACTTCTAAACTTTAGATACCTACAGTAAATATACGCATCCACACGGTGAAGCACAAGTCCCCCGCGACGAACGCCCTTCGCAGGAATGGCGACGGAAGGCCGGCGGTCATTTCTACAGAGGGCCGGCCGACCAGAGGCGTGCGTCCCGTTCCGCGTTTTCCTATATTGCGATCTCATCCTCATCATTACCGGAATCGCCATGCGAAGCGCCTCCCTCCTCCTCCTCGTCTTCCTCGGACTGCTGCTTTCCGCGCGTCCGGCCGAAGCACAGATCATCATCGACCACACATGCACCGATCTTTCGAAGGTTCCTGACGAGCACGTGCTGGCCGCGAAACAGCAGTTCCGTCTCGCTTACGGCCATACGTCCCACGGCAGCCAGATCGTCTCCGGCATGTCGCTGCTTCGCGCCCAGTCGGGATCCATCTACACGTACTCGACCAGCGGTGACGGCGGCGCGCTCTCGTTGCACGACCGCACGCCGTCCGGGGATCTCGGCCACAACGGCGACCTCGCCTGGGAGCGTGCCACGCGCGCGCTGCTCGATCGCGCGGACAACGACCGCAACATGGTGATGTGGTCGTGGTGCGGGGGATGTTCCGACAACACCGTGGAAGGCATCCAGACCTATCTCGACGCGATGGACGCGTTGGAGCGCGACTATCCGGAGGTGCGTTTCGTGTACATGACTGGGCATCTCGACGGCAGCGGCATCGAGGGGACCCTCCATCAGCGCAACGAACAGATCCGGCAGTTCTGCCGCACCCATGGAAAGGTGCTGTTCGACTTCGCAGACATCGAGAGTTACGATCCGGACGGAAATTATTTTCTTGACAGGCACGCGAACGACAATTGTGATTATATCGGGAGCGACGGACAGCGGCACAACTGGGCGCAGGAGTGGTGCGCACGGAATCCCGGGCAGTGCGGCGACTGCAGCTGCGCGCATTCGCAGTGCCTGAACTGCCAGCAGAAGGGCAAGGCCTTCTGGTGGATGATGGCGCGCCTGGCGGGATGGACAGGCCCGGGCGGAACGACGGCCGGAGACCGCCGCCCCAGCGCATCAGCGTCCCGGCTGGACGTGTATCCCTCACCCGCGTCCGCGCAGGTGACGATCGCGCTCGTGCAGTCGTCCACGCCGGGCGGCACACTGCTGGTGAGCGACGTGACAGGCCGCATCGTGGCCCAGCGTCGACTCGACGGCGCGCAGCCGCGAATGACGCTCTCCACTGCGGCCCTGCCCGTTGGTCTGTACATGGCGCGTCTGCTTGGCCCCGGCGGCATCACCGCCGCGCGATTCGTGGTCGTGCGCTGACAATCACCACCGTGTGCGATGCTATCGTAATGAAAGAAAATTTCGTACCTTTGGTCTGTTTGCCACATTGCGTTCGTCGCGGTGGCATGGAGAACCCCGCAACGGGCTGGCTGGTCCATGAACGACACAGACGACGGTGCGGTATCGCAACGATGGAGGGTCAGGAATGAAACTGTTCATCAAGTATATGGTCAGCATCCGCTGCAAGATGGTTGTCAAGGCAGCCCTTGATGCGCTCGGCCTGCAATACGGGGCGATCGAACTGGGCGAGGTGGCAGTCAAGGGAAGCATCACATCCGATCAGCGCGAGAGGTTGCGGGCAGCATTGCTCCATGCGGGGCTGGAACTGATGGACGACAAAAAGGCAATACTGATCGAGAGAATTAAAAACACGATTGTCGAAATGGTGCACTACTCCGACGAAATGCCGAAGGTGAAGAATTCTCTCTTCATCGCCGAGCGACTCGAACATGACTACACCTATCTCGCCAACCTGTTTTCCGAAACCACAGGCACCACGATCGAGCAGTTTGTCATCTCGCACAAAATCGAGCGTGCGAAGGAGCTGTTGCTGTACGATGAACTCAATCTGACGGAAATCTCCTACCGACTCAATTACAGCAGTGTGGCGCATCTTTCGGCGCAGTTCAAGAAGGTCACGGGATTGACCCCGACCTTTTTCAAGAAACTCAAGCGGAAAAGACGCGTCGTGCTCGAGAAATACTAGCACGAAGGAACCGGCGCCACGGCGCCCTCCAGACGCCGCGCTCCTCCCGCCAAGAGTATTTGTTTCAATGCAGAAAACCCCGCCATGCCTGGCGGGGTTTTCTGTATGGGATGGTGCAGGTCTGTTGACATGCAGGGAATGGAGAAGCCGGCTACTTGATGACCTCGACGAATACATTCCTGTTGTACATTCTGCCTTCCGGGTAGCGGTTGTCGAATGTGTATTGCATCTTCTGTTGGCCGATTCCGACGGCAACCACTTTCACGTCTTTTTTCGTGCGGCGGAGCTCGTCATCCACGATGATCTTGACTTCATCGGCCCGCGACTGGGAGAGTGTCTGATTCTCCTCTTCGCTGCCGATCACATCCGAATGTCCGTGAATATAGACGGAATTGCCCGACACCATTCCCTTGACGATCTCCTCGCGCAGCCGGTTCTCATAGACCCGGACCGCCTTGGACTCATTGTAGTCAAAGATCATGAGATATCGTGAAGCATTCTTCGTATCGCTTCCCCGATAGACCTTGAAATCAAGGTATTCGGTGACTTCGCGCCCATCCTGCAGGGCGATGATGACGGCCGCCTTGAAGTCGCCTTCCCTGAGTTCACCGAGAAGCGACGAGAGGTCGATGGTCGCCGTGCGGGCGCGGAACGGACCGGCATTCAGGACGCGGTTCTCTCCGGTGATGGACACCTTCCAGCTCTTCATGCGGACTTCGCGCTCGATATTGAATACCATGTCATTCTCGAACGGGGATTCGTCGGTTATGGTATACGGGATCGCATCGTACATCGCCGGATTCGAAAACACGAACTGCACTCTTCTGTTTTCATCGGCGATCATGGCGGCATGCTCTGGGTTGGAGGAGGCGCTCCCCGATGGCGCCCAGGGTTTGTCGACGTCGATGGTGATCCTGTTCGCGGAGATGCCGAACGTGTTGACCAGGTAGGACTTGACCTTGTTCGCGGCTACCAGGGCTTCTCTGTCCTCGGGGTCGCTGCTGCGGAGGGTCAACTGCGTCGAGGGGTTTTTCCGCATCCTGTCGCCGTAGATATTCAGCAGATTGTAGTAGACTTTCATCAATTGATTGATGTTTGTCTGCTTCGAGGAATACTCCCCTTTCACATAATTCCCGAAATCGTCGGTGCTGAATTGTCTCGCCTCGGCGTTTGTCAGCTGTGTATATCTCGCAGGAATTTCCTGACTTTCCTTGTCGAAGAATATGTAGGGATGCACAGGGAAATATCCTTCGACGGTCTTGTGCACGAGCATGTTTCCATCGGGCAGAATCGCATAGAATCTGTTTTCCGAAGGAGCGGTGGCAGCCCGCGGCACCGGGGGGACATACACTGTTTCCTCGACAGGCTTCCGTGACTCCCAGGAGACGCGGATACCGACGCGGTACGTCTGTGTCGACCAGATGTCCTGCACCGAATTCTGCGTGTCCGTAGTGATTGCCTTGCGCTGGGCGGCGATCCATGAGTAATCGAAAAACGGAGAGAGGAATACCGAGGTGTTATGCCCCCGAAGGATTTCCACGTCGTACGCCGCACCGAAGGATGCACCGAGCGAAACAACGCTTCTGTCGGGAACACCCAGGTCGCTGTTTGTCACCGGGCCATCGGCATTCGCCTTGAAGTCGTAGGTTCCGGTAAGATTCGCGGCGATCAGGGGACCCGCGGTGAAACTGAGGTTGGGGATCAGGTGCTGGTCGATCCTCAACGCCGGCTCGAACGACAGGTAGGCCATGCGGGTGATGAACTCGGTTTGCGGAGTGGCGTAGATATCCTGCACCGTGGCGTCCCGCATCTCGTACGACGCCCGGATCTGCACTCCCCACCAGCTCGGCGAGAGGTATTCCACCAGCACGCCTGCATAGATGCCTTCGCCGCTTCCGTTTACCTTCTCGTTGTCGGTATTGGGTTTGTCGAAATTGGGAAACGGTTCGTGAAGGTGCTGGTAGCCCAGGGACGCTTTATTGAAATTCAGCCCCAGACTTCCGCCCCAGCGCAGGGCACGAAGCCGGAATGGGGCTTCCTGTGCTGTCAGGTCGTTGCCGACCAACAGCAGGACGACTGCGATGATTGCACTGAACGTGCAATGTTTGATTGCGCTCCTCATGGTAGTGTTCCTTTTTGGGTGTTAGGGATAGTTGCTTTCCGATTGAAAGCATTAAGTGATATTTTCAAAAATGTTTCGATTCATTTCCTGAGGCAGTGAATGCCGACGCCTGACGGCTGACTCGATCATGAGAACGGGGGTAGCCTCACTGCAGATAGCCGCTCTTGATCACCGTCAGAATCATCTTGAAACGTTCGTTCGCTCGGACGATGCTTGGTATATGCGCGGGAATGATGATGGACTCGCCTGTATTCAACAGATGCGATATGCTCGCGATCACGATCTCGGCCTTTCCGTCGATGATCTGGACAAACGAATCGAACGGAATGGTTGTCTCCACCAACGCCTCGCCTGTGTCGAATGAAAGGATGTTGACCTGGCCTGTTGTTTTATTGATTATCGTTTTGCTTACCACAGCGTGCGACTCGTATTCAATAATTTCCACTGTGATCATTGCCTTTGATTTTTCCATCTCTGTCTGGTTCATGGTCTGCCTGGGACTGCTGTAAAACGAATCGTTGCCGTAGTGATCTTGTTGCCTTGCCTGCGTGCCTCCTGCCGACAGCATGATGCTTCGTCGGTTATGACACTACGCGAGGTTCTGTTGGATGAATGTCAGTGATTTGATCGGAATCGCCGGAGCGGTCAAAACGTGGGTCCCGAGGAGGGTGGGGGTGGGGCCGGGGGCGTTTGCGCGGGGTCTTGCTCTATACGTAATATGCGAATTCGCGGTGCGGGATGTGTTACAGGATATCAGTCCATTGTTATACATTTCACATGTGCGAATTATATAACAAAAGCACGTTCGGACAACGAATGGGCTGCACGCGGCGGGTGAGAAGGTCAAACGGCATGCGTGCAGGGAAGGATCGCGGCGAGCAGTTCCCCTTGTCGGGCCTGCAGAGGACGGAGGGTAACATCACACCCCGCACCTCCAATTCCGGGCGCCCTGCCGGTCGCACTGAAACAAGGGCCCCTCCCGCGATGGAGGTCGATTTCGCGGGTTGTTCCCAGATGGGACATGCAGGCGTCGAACAGGCGGGACTCGTGCCTCTCCCCGAGATCCATCCGCAGCAGGATTTTCAGCAGTTCGCGCTGGTGTCCGTCCGCCTTGTCCGGGATGGCGGCAATGAAGGCGTCGCGCCGGCCGCGCAGGCGGCGGTCATTCGTCTCCATGCAGTCCGACAGCAACCACGCCGCGCGCCAGGCATAGGGCTGCGCGTCCGACACTCTCACCGCTCGCATGCAGAACCTATTAGACCAAGACCGCGAGCTGTACAAGCAGCTCTTCATCAACCGAGACGACGTTTACCTCTTTCAGAAGGCCGAGGGCGACTACGAGAAAGTAGCGTCGGCGCTCACCGACTCCATCCTCTTCGGCGATCTGACCATAGGGACCTATCAGCTCGATCGCCAATCCCAAATAAAATACGCATGCCTGGATTTCGACCTCAGAAAGTCTGTCCATGAACGGAACGACACCATGACGGAGGACGAATGGAGTTCCAGGTTCGAAAAATCCGCGAGGACGGATACGGAAACTTCATAAAATTCCCACTCCAGCGGAACCGGAAGAGCCCAACTATTTCGAGGAGACGGAGTACATGAGGATGGAGAAAACGGATCAAGAACTTGTTCCCGATCATGAATTCCCCAGCATCTGGTATCTTCTCTCGAACGTGATCCCCGTAGAGGCCGAGCGGACGCATTTCATCAACTGGATTGCGACGATTTTCAACACCCGGAAGAAGATGCGGACCAGTTTCGTCTTCAAGGGAGTGCAGGGCGCCGGAAAGAACGTGCTGTTCCAACACGTGATTGCATCGTTACTTGGCAGGGCGCAATGTCGTGTTGTGAAAAATGAGGATCTTATCGAGCGATTCAACCCCTGGATGCGAAGAGCCTTCTCGTTTATGTAGGGGTTATGCCTTATTCAGACATTTTGGCACTAAGCAAGCAACTTAAATACTGCATCCAAAGTCTTGATGATTCCGGATTGAACTCCACATCTATACTGCCCTTGTGTGTATATGCTCTTACAGCATCAATTTCCTTATTAGCAAAAGCAATCATCTCATCATCCTCAGTATCAAACACAAAATATATTTCACCATCACAGTTGAACTTGTGTCCCCCATCCACATCAAACTTTGTTCCATCACGGAAAAGCCAAATCACTTTTGAGTTATCGTCCACGCAGTTATTTTCACTCCTTATCCCAAGAACCAGCATCACCTTATCCTCTGTCCTTTTTGCCGCATAAAACGCAATACTTTCAGAATTTGTTTTCGCAACAATGAGGGGATCTTTGATTGCAACGGTTACTATTTGTGTCATTTTATCAGTTTTTATCTCAAGCAATTTGGAGCAATCTTCTGCACCAAAAATTGCTTGAGAATTCTGATCCACTACGTATTTCCATGTACCATCAGCATTTAATTGAATCTGTTTTCCATCCTCAGTGGTTGCATTTATCTGAGCAATCATCACCACTGGCAACAACGAGAGGATAACCACAGCTAATACCTGTTTCATTTGTTCTCCATAACAATGTTAAAAATCATCTTTCTGATTTACTTTTTCACAACCAGCAACCATAATCATGATTACTGGAATCAACAGCGTTTTTTTCATCTTACAATCACCTGTGATTATGGAACTGCCTCAAAAAATCGGCTCAACATGATGAGCAATGAAGGATACTACGGGGTATATCTGTAAAAGTCAAGTCTCCTCATCATACAATCCATCCACAACGAGATGAAAAACGGACACGACCGGGTGAAATCCGCCCTCGGAGAAGCGGATCTGTGATTCCAGAACCGTCCGGTATCCGGCCTTCAAGCGGGCAGGGAGAGGGATCCAAGCAGGGCGGCACGCACGGCGCCGGTCGCTGCGGGCAGGCTGGTGGTGTTCCCCATGAGCCATTCGTTGGCGAGGATGGCAAAGGCGAGCGCCTCCACCGACTCCAACCTCCCCAACGGTCCATCCATCGATGTGCAAGGTGCGCCAATCCTCACCTTCACTTCCCATTGTCAGTCAAATTCCAATATCTCGGATCAAGACACAGGTACCACAGCGAGTGAAAACCAAAAGTGTTGCATTGTTGCACGCAATATCGAGAGTATGCACCCTCCCCCAAACCTAATCTTGCGGAAAAGAGCCTCCCAATGGTTTCGGTAACCGAAAATTGACCCCCCTGAGCCCAAAACGGTAACCGAAAATTGACCCCCTGGGCAAGCCCTTCACTGCGATATTGGAGATCATCGCAGCGAAGGAGAAAGGATGCTCCCGGGTATCACCCGCGGGCCAACCAGCCATATCCTGTTCTTGGTCCGTATCTGCTGATCATCGATCAGTGGCTCGTGGCGGACAGAGAGCAGCCGCGCAAGCAACGTCATACAGCCCAGCGTGTGTTTGCCCGTCTTGTCGAAGAACACGGCTACCCCGGTTGTGTTTCGACCGTGCGCAAGTACGTGCGCGAGGCGAAGCTGCGTCTCGGTCTGGTGAGGAGCAGAAGATCTTCACGGGCTTCCGGGCCTACTACAGCTTCGAGGCGCGCTATTGCAATCCCGCATCGGGCAACGAGAAGGGCGGCGTCGAGGGACTGGTCGGGTATCCGATCCGTGTCATCTGCCGCATCGACGAACTGGAGTTCTTCTCGCAAGGCAAGCACGTGGTGACCCATCGTCGTCAGTACGGCAACAGCAAATGGCAGCTCGATCCCGATCATTACCTGGAGCTGCTTCGCGAGCGACCGCTCGCCTTCGATA
>JAGTUZ010000292.1 GCA_018224415.1 Bacteroidota bacterium
CGAATTCGTACCAGCGGGGTGAGGACCGGTTGCCGTCACCGGGCAGGAAACCGCGTGTATCCCATTCTCCATTTTGACTGCGTCTGAGGATTTCGAAACCGAAATTCTGTAGTTCGGTTTCGGTTTTCCACCGCAGACGGACGTACGAGTCCATCTGCCGTACGTCGAACGCCGAGAGTTCCACGGGAAGCGGCTGCAGGGCCACGCTGTTGGTGTACACGAGATCGTCCAATCGGAGCACGCAATTGTTGCTGGGAGAGGCCGCCGCATAAAACATGAAAGAGTCGATCTCCGTTGTGTCCGGAAGTCCGGCTCCGGGCACGTCGTTGGCAACGAGAACTCCGTCGATCCACAGATCCCAACTGAACGACGGGAGTGACTGTGAAGTCGCATGGGCGTAAGTGATGCCCAGCGCGGAGTTGTTGGCATACACTTCAAGCAGATGCACGCTGTCGGTGCTCATCGGTCTTGGTGAGAGTGCGTCCCAGGTGCCGGAGCGGCGAACCGAAAGCGTCAGTCTGGTTGTGTCGTTGGTCCACTTCAGCGCGGCGAAGACCTGGCTTCCACTGAAACCGAGGTTGTCGCTGAAGCAATTCCCGTTGCCACAGAAAAAGTACACGTCGCCTGCCCCACCGCTGACAATCATTTTCGCCTGGAAAGTGAAGCCGAAGCCGCTGCTGAAATCGTGCCATTGAAGCTTGTTGATCGATGAGCCGGAGGGTGCGGCGAGCGCGCACTCACTGTCTGATCCAAGCTGCGTATTGCCTGGATTCTGCATCGCCACGCTGCCACCCTGCGTGCCGATGCGGACGCGGGCTCCGCCGGACGCGGGGGTGGGCAGGAAACTGCTGCTCGCACCCGACGTGTGGGTGCCGGTAGCGCTTCCGAAATCATAATTCCATGGTTGCGCATGGACGGGAACGAAGGCAAAAAGGAATACGACGAACGCTGCGACGAAACGGAAGTCCGTGGTCTTCATGATATTCTCCCTGTTACTGCGGTATGTCGGGCGCCAACTCCCTCGGCGCTGTGGTCGCGGTTGCGGTCGGTCCTGCGGCGTGCTGCTCCCTGTACGCCTGCCCGGACCTATGTCAACGTACGGGTGTCATAGTACGGAGTTCAGATGATCGCGGCAAGGCAAACAGAAGTCCGGTGGCTTTAAATCAATATCTTCCACGTAGGTGGAGGAGTTCATCACGCAGGGGTAGTCCAGGCAGTGACGCAGTCCGTATGTGTGCCCGAGTTCGTGCAGTGCTTCCTTCAGGCAACGCTCTGCCAGAATTTCGCCCGAGCGGGGGAGGCCGTAGAATTCGTTGTGCAGGCGGAAGGTGGAGAACACGGCTGCGCGGTTGTTGACCTGGGCCTGGCCGAAAACGAAGGTGAGGACCGGCACGAAGAGGTCGAAGGACGTGATGCCGAGCAGACGGCTGGACGATAGTTCGGAGCGACCGAGCAGAAGGGTGAGGACGGAAGTGGAGTGGTATTGCTTGCGTGAACCGTCGAGCGCAACGTCGATGTCAAGTGGATGCATGACAACACTCGCGGTTACAGGCAATACGCGTTCGATACCTGCCTTGAGGTCTTCGAGCCGGATATCCCTCGGATGGGCTCCCAGTGGTATGATGGAGACGTCCCGCATGCACCCCTGTTATTCCGGACGTTTCAATCCGTATTTCTCGATCTTGTTGTACAGGGTGACACGGTCGATGCCGAGTTGCTCGGCGCTGCGCGTGATGTTCCAGCCATGGGACTCCAGTGTCCGCAGGATAAACTCCTTTTCGATCTCCGCGAGCGTGGTATTGCGTGTGCCGGCGGTGGCGCGGCCGACCTGGACAGGCAGGTCGTCGGGCGCGATCGCCGAGCCTTGGTTGATGACGAGGGCGCGTTCGAGCGCATTTTCCAGTTCGCGGACATTTCCCGGCCAGTTGTGGGTGAGCAGCACGTCCATCGCGTCCGACCTCAGTTCCGGGACAGGTTTGTTCATCGCCTTTGCGTGTTGTTCAATGAAATGTCGCGCAAGGAGGGGAATGTCGGCACGGCGGTCCCGAAGGGGAGGCAAGAGAATCGTGAATACATTGATGCGGTAGTAGAGATCCTCGCGGAAGCGTGCGTGTTTGACTTCCTCCTCCAGATCGAGATTCGTCGCGCAGATGAGACGGAAGTCGGCCTTGACAAGCCTCTCGCCGCCGATGCGATGGAACTCCTTGTCCTGGAGCACGCGCAGCAGGTCCACCTGCGATTTGAGTCCGAGCGTGCCGATCTCGTCGAGAAACAGCGTGCCGCCCTGCGCCATTTCGAATTTCCCCTTGCGGCGGTATTGCGCGCCCGTGAAGGCGCCTTTTTCGTGTCCGAACAATTCACTTTCGAGCAGGGTTTCGGGAATGGCGCCACAGTTGACGGGAATCAGGGGGAAGTAGCGCCGTCGGCTGTTCATGTGGATGGCGCGGGCGATGAGTTCCTTGCCCGTGCCGCTTTCTCCGAGGATCAGCACGGTGGAATCCGTGGGCGCGACGGTTTTCACAAGCTCGAGAACCTTCTGCATCTGCGGGCTTTGCCCGATGATGTCGTCGACGTACTGCAATTGATCGAGGCTTTCCCGCATGGCTTTGTTTTCACGCAGCAGGCGAATGTTTTCGACGGCCTTGCGCACAAGATGCGAGAGTTCGTCGGGATCCACGGGTTTGGTGGTGTAATCGAAGGCACCGGCCTTGAGCGCGCGAACGGCAGTGTCGACCGTTGCGAAGGCAGTGATGATAATGATGATCACATCGCTGTTGAATTCACGGATACGGTCCTGCAACGCGAGACCGTCCATGCCCGGCATCTTGATGTCGAGCAGAATGATGTCGATGGTGCCTTCCTGGAGCCGCTGCAGCGCCTCGGCGGCGTTTTGCGCGGTCACCATGGTGTACCCATCGTCTTCGAACCATGCTTCCAGTGACTGGCGGACGCTCGCTTCGTCGTCCACGATCATGATGGTGATGTCGGAGGGATCGAAGGCACTCATGCGTTCTCCTGGCGATATGAGGCGGGACCGTTGATGGGAAGAGTGATTGTGAAAGCGGATCCCTTTCCAGGGGTGCTCTCGACGTCGATGCGTCCGTCGTGGTTTTGTATGATGCCGAAGGCGACGGATAGCCCGAGTCCGGTGCCATGGCCCTCTTCCTTGGTTGTGAAGAACGGCTCGAAAATCCGTCGCTGGTCCTCTTCGTCGATACCCACGCCGGTGTCGGCAATACGGATGACGGCGTTTCCGTTCTCCCGATGCAGCGACACCGACAGGCGTCCGCCTTCGTGCATCGCTTCGATAGCGTTGATGATGATGGCCAGCACGGCCTGCTGCACCTGGCTCTGGTCGCAGGTGGCGTAGAGATTCTCGGTGGGGACGTGCACGTCGAGATTGATTTCGTACAGGTCGATCTTGTGATGCACAAGCCGGAGTGTTTTCTCGATCACCTCGTTGAGATCCGCCTGACGGTACTCGCCCTCGCGTCCACGTGCGAAGAACAGCAGGTTCTTGACGATGTCCCCACAGCGCTTTGTTTCATCGGCGATGAGATGAATATCCTTCTGCATCGCAACGCAGCGCTCCTCGCTGAAATCACGCGTCGCCAGACGCTTCTCGGTCAGACGCGCGTATGTGAGGATGCCGGCCAGGGGATTGTTGAGTTCGTGGGCAATGACGGAACTCAGCTTCCCGAGCGAGGCCATTTTCTCCATGTGCAGGATCTGCGCCTGCACCTTGTTGAGTTCTTCGGTCTTGGCGGCGACCTTGTCTTCGAGCGTGTTCGACCATTCCATCAGCTGCCCTTTGGTACGCAGCAGTTCATGTGCCATGCGATTGAAGGATTTGACCAGCAGGCCGAGTTCATCCTTCCGCGTGAGAGGGATTTTGTAGGCGAGATCGCCGGTGGCGAGACGGTGGGTCCCTGCGATGACCGAATGCACGGGCTTGTGTACAAAAAAGTAGATGAAAATCGATGATACCACAGCCAGCAGAAGGAAGGTCGCGAATACCGACGCGATGACGCCGTTGCGAAGCGTCGCGGCATGCTGGTCCATGCTCACGAGCGACATCTGCACATCGAGTACGCCAAGGACGGTCTGCTCCGGCGGATGGGCGTGGCAGGGCGCCGTCGAGCACGACGGCATATTGCTGATCGGCGTGATGAGGCCGAGGACCCGGTGTCCGTTTCCCGCCTTGTAGATGCGCAGGTATTCCTGGCTGCTGGTCTGGGTGAAATCGCTGCTGCCCCCATGGCATGGCGCGCAGGCGAGATCGTCTGTTGACACGACGCGGTTCACTTCGGCGGGATCCGAAGAATAGGCGATGCGGCCATCCTTGTCATAGAGACTGATCGACTCGATCTCCGGCGCCGAACCGATGGAGTTGATGGTTTCCTGGACAACCTCCGGGTGGTTGTCCTGCATGCCCTGGTGCAGCGCGATCTTGGCGAAAGTGCTCGCGCGTTGGGCGCAGTCGTGGATGGTCCGTTCCATGATCGTGTTCTGCGCATCGACACGGACATAGACCACTCCTACCGTCACGACGATCAGAGCGATAAAAAGAAAGGTGATGAGTTTGAAGGCGAGTGTGTGATACAGATGCATGCCGGACGTCTCCTGTGCTGTCCGACAGTAATCTAGCGAACCCCGTGTTCCCTATCAAGATTCAGTTCAAGACCTTATTCTCCTCCAATATACCCGCTGACGAGCTTCCAGTACCGCTCGCGCCCGAGCAGCTCGGGCAGCGAAGCGACCGGGGTTCCTCCATCGTTGAGGCAGAGGCCGACGCGGTCGATGCCCTCTTCCAGGGTTCGGCGCAGACGTGCAGTCATGGATGTCTCGTGCCGCTGGATGCGTCGCGCATGCACGGCAGGGGAATAGACCCGGGCTGTCGCCAGCGTGCCGACGGCGGGAGAAAGGGTGAGGAGACAGCCGTCGGTGTAGGGAGACGTGCGCAGCTTGTCCATCGAATCGATGTGTTCACCGCTGCGGCAGATGACAACACCGGAAACAGGAGCGGGAAGAGGAAGCGTTTTATTCCACGCGTAGACCCATCCAAATGCTTCCCCCTCCCGCACTTCACTTCTGTTTGCAACGGTCACCAGCTGTGCGTTTTCCGGGAGCAGGCCGACAGCGAACGCGTCGAGCCCGATACGGACCATGCCCGCGGCGGTCTGCCGCACCCACACATGCCGCGACGAGTAACGGGCGGCATCGCAGATCGGGATCTCGCGCAACGGCATGAGTAGTGGCTGCAGGATGTCCGGCAGATCGTCCCACTCCGGAAACGGCACGGTACTCAGTGAAAGACCTTGTTCGTCCTCTCCGCATACCGAGTTGTCATCGCGCAGGGCGGCGTCGAGAGGACAGTGTTCGCAATCGAACCCGCGGTCGCACAGCTTGTAATTGAGAACGCCCGCATCGACCCATACGCAATGTTCACTCACGATATCTATTTCTTTGTTCATCGATGGCTCATGCTGGGGTTCGTTGTTGAGGGATCGTTGTATGCATGTTTCACTTACCGCATACACCTCGTGTCTCGTCTGATTCGTTTCCCGTCTTCGATGGTCAGCATTCCTGCGGAGCGACCACACGGCCACCCCGCAGGAACACATCGATCAATGCCTGTTCAGACCGGGCACAGGTCTCGCATGCATGGCATGGGGTCCGCTGTTTTCCGGTTTGGTGTCGAGGCGCAGCACGGTCTCTTCCTCATGATCCGGGAAGATCGGCAGGTATTTCACCGCCAGGCCAAACAACACGAAGCCGAGGGTGACGATGGAAATGGTCACCATCAGTTCGCCGATCCCGGGGAAATAGGAGACGCCGAAGTTTTCACGATAATACGCCTCGAGCGAGGTCATGGTCACGTTGAGGCGGTTGGTCATGAAGCCGAGCACGACGCTGAACGCGCTGAAGAACATTCCCTGGCGGGAGCGTCCCCAGTTGCGGAGATTGAAAAGGATCAGCGGGATGATCAGCATCAAGCTTACTTCGAGATACAGCATCATCGTTTCGAAGCTGCCGTCGAAGAGGAAGCCAAGGGCGTCGCGACGCACGAGATCGATGCCGCGCATCGTGAAATACACCAGGAGGACGCCGATCATCATCTTCGACAGGTCACGGAGCAACGGCGTTTCCAGGGTTTTCTGGAAGGCGCGTGCGCTCAGGTATGATTCGACCACCGTCATGCCCAGACCCACTGCCACCGCGCTGATGAAGAAGAACACAGGGAGCATGGGGGAGTACCAGTACGGATGCATTTTCTGCGGCACGATCAGGTACAGCGAGCCGAGGGAAGACTGATGGAGCATCGACAGCAGAATGCCGAGGATGATGAGCACAGGGGTAACGTACTTGATGACCTTCAGCGCCTTTTGCAGGCGGAAGCGCTCCAGAACCACTGGTGAGAATTCCAGCGCGAGCACCGAGGTGTAAATCATCACGCACATCGCGACTTCGAAGAGCACCGAATGCGGGTTCTGGTAGATCAGCGCATGCCAGATCGACCAGGGACGACCGAGATCGAACAGCAGTCCGACGATCACCAGACAGTAGCCCAGGAAGGCGGTCAGGATGGCCGGTCGCACGACGGGTTCAAAGCGTTTGATGTGGAAGACATGGACGATGCCCGCCAGGGTAAATCCGCCGGCGGCCAGTCCGACACCGGTCACGACGTCGAAGCCGATCCAGAGTCCCCAGGGGGTCTCGTCAGTCAGGTTGGTTGATGCACCGAGGCCCCAGCCGAAGCGGATCACCGTAGTGACGAGTCCGCCAAGGAGGAAAAGCCCGGCAGTGGCTTTCCAGAATGTGATGCGGGAAAGAAACTGTTTCATGGGGTCCTCCTCAGGCCTTCTTTTGCGAACGTTGATTCTTGACATCCTGCTCGAACTTGCGCACTTCCTCGCGGCGGTTGGTGATCCAGTACACCGCGCCGAGGGCCACACCGGCCGTCACAACGATGTCGGGAATCTTTTCCAGCACGCGCCAGGTGTGATCGGGCAGGTTCTCGGTGCCCACGTTGGTGTAGAAACCGAGATCCTCGAACGGTACGCTCGACAGATAGAAAACGGAGGTTCCACCCACTTCCTTCAGTCCGTAAATTTTCTGGACGTACGTGTCCGGATTGTCCTTGATCCGCCGCTGCGCTTCCCCGATCAGGGCGGCACGGTCGCCGAACATCGTGGAGTTCATGGGACAGGCGACACTGCAGGCCGAGGCGCGCTTGCCGTCGGCATTCGTGGTCAACTCGATGATCATGTCGCGGTCCTCGGCCTTGACGTTGTGGCCGTCAATATCGTAGCGCTCGCCGCTGCGGTCGAGTACATAGCCTTCCGCATCGACCTTCAGGTCGGTGGTGAGCTGGCGCTCCATGTAACACATCGTGCACTTGCGCACCTTGGGATTGTTGCTCGCCCATTCGTACTTCGGGATGTCGAAGGGGCAGGCAACCATGCAGTAGCGGCAGCCGATGCACTTGTTTGCCGCCCAGGTCACCGCGCCGTCGCGCGTCTTTTCCAGCGCGCCGACCAGACAGGCAGAGGCGCATGCGGGATCCTGGCAATGCTGGCACATCTGGCGCGCGTATACCTCGCCATCCTCCGTTTCGATGGCACGGAGGGTGGTGAAGTTCTGCGCATCCATTGTGGGGTTTTCGACTTCGGGGAATTGATGGACCTGCTGACAGGCAGTGGTGCAAGCACCACAGCCGACACATTCCGTCAGGTCTACGAGAATTGCATGTGGCATGGATGGGTCTCCTGGTTTCCTTATTAAATGGGATTACGCGTGGTGTCACGTGCAACGCGCGTGGACGCATTGCGCGCAAGCGGATTGGTTCACCGAAGGAACTGCTTCTCGAAATCCGACACGTGCTGCTCGTCGAGCTGTGCGAGCACGCCGGCCATCGGCACGCCGCCGTCAAGCATCGCCTCGCCGACCAGCGCAGGCTGTGCGGCGCTCGCGTTGAGGAATTCACGGAAACGTTTCACTTCCTCCTTGATCCAGGTCACGGCGTTCTCGGCGACATGCAGCACGCTCAGGTTGCGCGCGAGCTCCGCCGGCTCGACCATCATCAGCCAGCCGTCACGATACGGGTTCTCGCTCACCATGCCCGGATTCTCCACGGCATCGTGGTTGACCGAACGAACATACCCGCTCGCCGGAGCGACCAGGTGCAGCTGCCGGTTTCCGTGACCTACGGTGATGACAGGATCGCCCTGGCGCACGAACTCGCCGATAGCGGGGAGCGCGATACGGTCGACACCGCCGAGTGCCTTCTGCACGAAATCGTCGATGCCGATTTCCAGGGCATCGCCGTCCTGAAGCCGCGCCCAGGTGTGTCCCGGATGAAAGAAGACGCTCTTCGGAATGCGCAGCGTCTCGCGCCCATGAGCATGTGCCGCCACCGACGGCGCCGCCGCCATGATGGGATAGCGCTTGCTCCGCGCTTGGATGAACAGGTCGATGCCCAGGAGCAGGACCACAAATAGAATGACAAATAATGCAACCATGACGTACTCCAGTGTTCTGGTGGGAAGAGATGTCGTTTGTTTCAACATTCAACTGCTGAATATTACTACAACAACTGCGCCAAATATTTCACGAATGAGGAAGGTGGGTGTAACCCGTTGTAAATAATAGAGATACCAGCAGACAGAGCAGCCCGGACTGTGCGAGGCGGAATCGATCATTGTTGAAATATTCTACACCCAAAATGGGCACGTATGGACGCATTTCCCCTAAGTACCATAATGACAATGAATTAACGACCGTTGTAAAATTCTACAGCGGCTGTGGTGATATTCATCGCTATTTTCATGTTTACGATGGGTACGGCGTACGAGGGTGAGGCCGTACCTGACAAAAAAATAAGGGAATACTTTCCCTGTGCATATTGAATAAGATACTCTTATCCCGTATGTTAGGGAGCACGTTTCATGGAAGGAGACCCGCATGGCTGGGCTCGAGAAATATCGTGGGATGAAAATCCTCATCGTTGACGACGAAGAGGATATGTGTATTCTACTAAAACGTTTGTTCGAACGGCAGGGACTGACGGCGATGATGGCGCTGGACGGCGACACGGCCCTCGACCTCTTCCGTCGCGAACCGCCTGATGCCGTGGTTCTCGATGTACTCATGCCGGGAATGGACGGCAGGGAAGTCATGCTCCGGATGCGGCGCATCGATCCGGAAATCCCGGTCATGTTCATGACCGCGCTCGCGGGCGTTCCCGGGGCCGTGGATGCGATGAAGGCCGGGGCCTTTGACTATATCGCCAAACCTTTTGAAATGGCGGAAATGATGCAGTTCATCAGCCGTGCCCTCGAAGAGCGGTTGATGCGACGCAAGTACCAGGAGCCGCAGCTCGAAGCGCGGCATCGGGACGACGAACTGCTGCAGCGCATGGGGACCAGCGACGTGATCCTCGATCTTGCCGCCACGGTCAAGCGTATCGCCACCACGAACTTCGACATTCTTGTGACCGGCGAGGCCGGGACGGGCAAGGCGCTTGTTGCCAAGGCTATTCACGACGCGAGCCCGCGCGCGGCAAAACCCTTCGTGACCATCGCCTGTGACGCATTGTCGGAAAGCAACCTGGAACGAGAACTTTTCGGACACGAGCGCGGGGCCTTTCCTGGCGCCGAGAATTCCCAGCAGGGCAAATGGGAGAGCGCCGACGGCGGCACGCTGTTCCTTGACGAAGTATCTGAATTCGCCGTGTCGCTCCAGGCGCGGCTTCTCCGCTGCCTGCAGTCGCGCACGGTCACCCGTCTCGGCAGCGATACACCGATTCCCGTCGACGCCCGCATCATTGTGTCCACGAGCAAGGACCTGCACGATCTGATGGAAAGTGGCCAATTCCGGCCGGACCTGTTCTACCGCATCAACGAGTACAGCTTCCACGTCCCTTCGCTGCGTGAGCGCAAGACCGACATCCCGTATCTCTCTGCCCGCGCCATTTCGGAAAGCAACAAGGAACTGGACAAGGAAATCAACGGCTTCACCCCCAAGGCGCTCGACAAGCTTCTGGCCTACAACTGGCCCGGCAATGTCGCTCAGCTGCAGGCCGTGGTGCGCCGTGCCGTGCTCTTTGCAGACGAATTCATCACCACCGATCACCTCGACCTCGAACTCGACGCCGAACGCCGCACCCGGGCCTCCATCGCCTTTACCGCGATTGACGAGAACGATATCGAACATGGAGTGCCGCTCAAGGACCACGTCCGCAAGCACACTTCGATGATCGAACGGCAGATCCTTCTCGAAACGCTCAAACGTACGGGTTGGAACAAGGCCAAGGCCGCCCGCATCCTGCAGATCGACTACAAGACCATGCAGACGAAAGTGCGGGAATACAAGCTCTTGGATCCCCAGATGTGAGCCGCAAGATCCCCGACGTATTTGTTATTGTATTCACGCTGATCGTGCTGTCTGCGATCGCCACCTGGATTGTGCCCGGCGGCGCCTACGAACGCGTCACCGAGCAGGTCGGGGGCGTCACGCGCGATGTGCCGGTGGTCGGTTCCTTCCGCTACGAACCGTCGGTGCCGCAGACCCTGGAGGTGTTCACCGCCCCGATACTGGGCTTCCTCAAACTCGCGGAGATCATCGGCTTCATCTTCATCGTCGGGGGCGCCTTCTACATCCTCAACGAAAGTGGGGCCATCGCGGCGGGCAGTGCGCAGCTCGTGCGAAAGCTCAAGGGTCGGGAGTTCCTGGTCATTCCCATCGTGATGACATTCTTCTCGCTTTTCGGTGCCGTGTTCGGCATGAGCGAGGAAGCGATGCCCTTCGTGCTGATCTTCGTTCCCCTCGCGCTTACCCTCGGCTACGACAGCATCGTTGGCATCTCCCTGAGCTTTCTCGCCGCAGGCGTGGGTTTCGCTGGTGCCTTCCTCAATCCCTTCACCCTTCAGATCGCACAGGGACTCGCCGGTGTGCCGCTTGTCTCGGGTTGGGAATACCGCGTGGTTGCGTGGTTTATCATCACCGCCACTACCATCACCTGGGTGATGGTTTATGCCGCAAGAATCAAGAAGGACCCGACCCGCAGTCCCATGCACGAGCTCGACGCCGCCCGGCGGGAGGAAATCCTTCGACGTCAGGAGGAAACGGGCGCCTTCACTCTCCGTCATGCGCTGAGCCTGGCCGTTCTCTTTGCCGGTGTGGTGATGATGATTGTCGGCGTCTCGCTGTTCGACTGGTACATCACCGAACTCTCGGCACTGTTTCTGGCCATGGGCGTGCTTTCGGGCGTGGTGGCCGGACAACATCCGAACACCCTGGCGAAAAACTTCATCCTCGGGGTCAAGGACATGGCTGGCGCCGCGCTCATCGTCGGCTTCACCGGCGGTATCATTGTCGTGCTGGAAAGCGGCAATATCATGGATACCATCCTCCACGCCCTGGCCGCCGTCACCTCGAGCATGCCGAAGATACTTGCCGCCGATGCGATGTATGGCATGCAGATGGCCCTCAACTTCTTCATTCCCTCCGGCTCGACCAAGGCGGCCCTGACCATGCCGCTGATGGGTCCGCTCGCCGACCTCTCGGGCATCACCCGCCAGACCGCCGTGCTCGCCTACCAGCTCGGCGACGGCTTCACCAACATGATCATTCCCACCTCCGGCATCACCATCGGTACACTCGCCATGGCCAAAATTCCCTACGAACGCTGGTTCCGCTGGCACCTCCCGATGCAGATATACTTCTTTATCCTATCCCTGCTCCTGCTCGTCTGGCCGGTGCTCACGCATTGGGAGTAAGGGCGCGGGGGTCCCTTCTTTCCTCACCTCCCCTTTCCCTTGATTCCTCAATAACAACACAATCCTCCTCTGGAAGCCCATCGGCACCATCCGCAGCAGCGTCGTCGTCACCGCGTTCATCGACATCCACGGCGGGAGCGCACGCATCAGGCGGAAATGCGTCAGCCAGGGCCCCTGCGCAGTACCGGTGTCCGGGGGGACAAACGCCTTGATCTCTTCCCAGGTGTGATTGTACCAGTCGGAATGCTCCGAAATCGCTCCGGTGAGCGTACTGCCGCCGACCAGGACGAGCGTTCCGCCGGGCGTGAGCACGCCCATCAGGTGGCGCAGCCATTCATGCACCGCGCCGATATCGCGTGTGTTCGCCACGCTCACGCCCACGGCGAACACAACATCGAAGGAGTCCGGGGGATAGGGAAGGGCAGTCGCGTCCTGCACCTCAAAGCGGATATGCGGGTATTGTTCTCTTGCTTTCCGTATGCCCGTCTCGCTGATATCGATGCCCGTGACCTCGCAGCCAAGCGTCGTGAGAATGGCGCTGTAATATCCCGTGGCGCAGCCCACATCAAGCACGCGCGCGCCGTCGCGCACGCCGGCCGTTCGCAGCAGCGACCGCAGCACCGCCCGCGTGAACGCAGGCGGATAGTAGCGGAAGCCCTCCCCGGCATAGAAGGAATCGTAGAACGCGACAACCTGCTGCTGTGCTTGTTTCATGGAAGGAAAATACGAAAATTCTGTCCTGACCCGTTGCATTCGGAAACCCTGGTGTGTCCTCTCAATCCATGACTTCATTTCGACACATGTCACATGACGCGTATCGACCGCTGTTGCGGGACGCTCTGCTCGTGTTGTGCCTCACGATGGTCGTTCAGACCGTTTCGGCCCAGCAAGGCGACGGTCCATTGCCACGCATCGGCAGCATGGCCGACAGTGGGGAAATCCGTTACTTCCGCCTGTTTCCGGATATCGCCGCTCCGGATTCCGCGTTCGTGCAGGCGACGCCGGTGGAACTGACGATCACGGTGCAGGATGGGGAAGACCGCCATCGTATCGTGCTCTCGGCCTGCGAGGCGGAGGTGTTCGGTCGTATCCTCCTGTCTTTCGAACAGCTCGCCCGCTCGGATGACGCGCTCGAGCAACTCCGCCGTCTCCTTCCCGAACCCGATCTGCAGCGCTGTTTCGTTTCCTTCATGCAAAAACGAGTGATGGCCTTTTCCGATTTCCCCGCACTGGGAGGGAAGTCGCAACGGGTGCTCCTGCGCGATGGGTCCGAAGTAGAAGGAGTGCCCATGGCACTGACGGACAACGACCTCGCCATGTGGAGAGGGGGACAGCCATTCGATGTGCGGCAGATCGACGCCCTGCTCGAAATCATCCCGCTGAGCCACGTCGATAGCGTCCGTGGCAGCTTCTTCACGAATTCCGCCGGTCATGGCTGGCTGAGCGGATTAATTGGCGCAGGCGCGACACTCTGGGCCATCGCGGAGCTACAGCGGGAGCCACGGTTAGGACCCGGTGGCACCGGCACCACCGTCATTCCTCTCCCGGCGGCGGCTGTCCTCGCCGCTGGCATCGGCTATTGTTCCGGATTGCTCGGGGCTTCCATTGCTGGAGATCTCCGGGAGACGATCGCGTTTGACGGAAAGCATGGCGACATGGCGATGGAAGAATTGCAC
>JAGTUZ010000293.1 GCA_018224415.1 Bacteroidota bacterium
CGAACTGCGGAGAGAAATACAGCACGGCGCCGACGATAAGACCGACGATGACCTGTCCCACGATTTTGTATTCGCCGATCAGACCTTTGGGGAATCTGCGCACGACCTTGAGATAGTCGTCGATGAATCCCACCAGTCCGAGCAATGTGGTTGCGAGCAGGATGAGCCACACATACGTGTTGGAGAGCTGGCCCCAGAGCAACACGGGCACGACGATGGACGTCAGCACGATCAGTCCGCCCATGGTCGGCGTGCCGGCCTTGATCAGATGCGTCTCGGGCGCTTCGAGCTTGGCCGCCTCGCCGATCTGACGCCTGCGCAGCATGGCGATGATGCGTGGTCCGACCACCCAGCTGATCAGCAGCGCCGTGATGGCGGCGGCCGCCGCGCGGAAGGTGATGAAACGGAAGACGTCGAAACCCGGCGGATTGAACGCGTTGTTTATGTATTCGAACAGGTAATAGATCATGGCTATACCCGTGCCTCCTCGCTGTATTCGTTGCGCAGCAGCTGCGTGACGACATCCTCCATGCGCATGCTGCGCGATCCCTTCACCAGCACGGCGTCCCCTTCCTCGAGCAGCGCGTCGACGGCGTCGATGAGCGCCTGCCTGTCGGTGAAGTGCATTGCGACCCGTGCCACGCCCTGTGCCGCGCGGCTGATCGCGCGCGAGTGGCGGCCGAAGGTGAGCACGTAGGGGATTCCCGCCGCCGCGATGGCCGCACCGATAGCCTCGTGTTCCTGCCGTGCCGCGGCGCCCAGTTCGAGCATGTCGCCCAGCACCACACAGCGTGCGCCCTCGACCTCCAGCTGCTGCAGCAGATCCATCGCCGCCAGCACCGAATCGGGATTGGCGTTGTATGTGTCATCGATTACGGTTACACCACGCACGCGTGCGATCTGCAGACGCTTGTCGTAACTCGCTACCGATTCAATCGCGCTGGTCATGGCCTTCACGCCGCAACCGAACACGAAGCCCGCCGCCAGCGCCGCCGCCGCGTTGTACGCGGCATGCCGGCCCAAGGCCTGCAGGCGAAGGGTGAACGGACGCCGCACGAACGCCGGCGCCTCGAAACGCACGATCGCGCGGCCGTCAGCGTCGAGTCCCGCTTCAACGATGCGCACGTCGCTGTCTTTCCGCGTCCCGTACCGCACACGCCGCACCCCGCGCGGCAGTGCGCCGCGCAGCAGCGCTTCGTCGGCATTGATAATGGCCACGCCACCTTTCGGCAATACAGACAACAGCACCTTTTTTTCTTTTGCGATGCCCTCGCGCGATTCCAGCTTTTCGATATGCGCCCGACCGATGTTGGTGATCAGCCCGTGCGTGGGACGCGCGACGGCGCACAGATGGGCGATGTCACCGGGCTGGTTGGTGCCCATCTCGGTGATCACCACCTGGTGTTCGCGGGTGATCCGAAGCAGCGTGGCCGGCAGCCCGATATGATTGTTGAGATTGCCTTCATTGGCGAGCACGCGGTATTTCGTCCCCAGCGCCGCTGCCGTCATTTCCTTGCTGCTTGTCTTGCCGTTGCTGCCGGTGATGGCGAGCAGCGGGATGTCGAAGGCCGCGCGATGCAGGGCGGCGATGGCGCCGTAGGCCGCCATCGTGTCACGGACAACAACCAGCGGAAGTCCTTCCGCGACGGCCGCGTTGCGGCGCAGCCATCGCTGTTCCACCACGCAGCAGAGCGCACCGCGCGCGCAGACCTCGGGCACGAAGTCATGTGCGTCAATCCGCGCACCGCGGAAGGCGACAAACACATCGCCCTCTCCCGCGCTTCGGGAGTCGGTCACCACATCGCGCACTGCGTTGTCGGCAGCACCGAGATTACGCGCTTCGATGAGCGGAATGCGGAGGATGTCGGCAAGACGCAGGGTCATGACTGCATCCCTCCCCTCTTTGCGGCGAAGTACGCGCGCACGATTTCGCGATCGTCGAAATGCCGGCGCGTCGTGCCGATGATCTGATAGTCTTCATGCCCCTTCCCCGCCACAAGCACGATGTCACCCGGACGCGCCATGCGCAGCGCCGTGTGGATGGCGGTCTTGCGATTGATCTGCACGCGCACGTCGCGTCCTTCGGGCACACCCGCGAGGATGTCGCGGATGATGGCCTCGGGATCCTCGCTGCGCGGATTGTCGGAAGTGACGATGGTGATTTCGCTGAACGTGGCCGCCGCGGCCCCCATCAGCGGACGCTTGACCTGATCACGGTCGCCGCCACAGCCGAATACGGTGATAAGACGTCCCTCGCCAAGAAATTCCCGCGCACTCTGCAGCGCCTTCGTGAGCGCGTCCGGCGTGTGGGAATAATCAACGATGGCTGTCGCTCCGTCGGCGGACACGAAACGCTCGAAACGACCCGGCACATTGCGCATGCGCTCGAGACCACGTACAACGAGCGTCGGATCGACGCCCAGCAGCACGCAGGCACCGAAAGCCGCCGCGAGGTTGTAAGCGTTGAAGCCACCGAGCATCGCCGAGCGGATGTGATAGTCCTCGCCACGGTAGGTGATGGTCATCGACGTCCCTTCGGAGGAGAGACGGATGTCGCGCATCCGGAATGTCGGACGCCCTTTCGTTCCATAGGTCCTGCGGCGGCGCGGCGGCAGGACGCCCATCTCCGCAGCATTCGGATCGTCGCTGTTGATCAGACTGACACCCCGTGTGTGCAGGGAGAACAGCAACTGTTTCGCGTCGCGGTAGGCGGCCATGCTGCGATGGAAATCGAGATGGTCCTGCGTCAGGTTGGTGAACACCGACACGTCGAAACCAATGCCGGTCACGCGGTCGAGCACCAGCGCATGCGACGACACCTCCATGACAGCGGTTGTGCAGCCCGCGCCGCGCATGTCGGCAAACAGGGCATGCAGGTCCTCGGCGAGCGGGGTGGTGAAGGGGGCAGGACGGATTTCCTCGGCGACGCGATAGGCCACGGTCCCGACAAGGCCGGAACGAATGCCGGCTTCATCCAGGACGGAACGAACAAGGTAGGCGATCGTTGTCTTGCCGTTGGTGCCTGTGATGCCCACAAGCTGCAAGTCCCGCGCGGGCGATCCGTGGAAGCGGTCGGCCAGCAGCGCCACTGCAGCACGCGTGTCGTGCACGACGATGGCGGCGGTTCCGCTGTGCTGGCAGTAGGCAGGCGTGAGAAGTTGGGAGAGATGGGTCTCGAAATGCAGCAGGGAAACGACAACACAACTGGCACCGCGTTCCATGGCCGACTGCGTGAAATGATGGCCATCGGTATGTTCGCCCTGCGTCGCGACAAACATCCACCCCGGCTGCACCTTGCGCGAGTCGGTGGTGATGCCCGCGATCTCCACGTCCCACGGCCCGATCATCGTGACGACCGGGAGATCATTGATGATCTCCGATAGCCGCACGCCGGCGGGGAAGGAATGCAGATTTTTCGCGACCTGGTTGAACGTCATGCGTCCTCGGTTGTGATTGCCGTGATCAGTACAGGTTTGCCGTGATGATGCGCGCATCGCCGTCGAGCGTGCAGCGCGTGCCGCGGGAGACGAGTTCGCCCGCCGCAGGATTCTGGGTGCGAACGACGCCGCTGCCCATCAGACTCGGTTCGAGATTCATGCTCTTGATGAAATTCATCGCCTGCCGCAGCGACATGCCCACAACGTCGGGCACGCGCACCATGTCACGGCGCTGTACGTGCGCGGCGCTGACCAGGTGCACGGTCACGGGCGTGCGGCGCGGCGCAATCGTGTTGTCGGGCGGGACCTGCTCGGCCACGACTTCGCCGCTCCCCACCGTCTCCATATTGAATCCATGTGCTTTCAGCACCTGCGCGGCGATGTCCGGACGCATGCCGCGCACATTGGGCACGCGAATGCGGTCGTTGCCCTGGAAGGACGCGTAGAGGGGCTCGGGCTTCTTGGCGAACGCGCTCGACGAATTGATGATGCGCATGGCGATCTTGCGGAAGATGGGGCCTGCCGTCGAACCGCCGTAGTATCCGCGCTTCGGCGCATCGAGAATGACAAGGATCAGGATTTCCGGATCTTCGACGGGGAAAAAGCCCACAAACGAGGCGACATGTGATTTGTTGGAATACGATCCGTTGACCAGACGCTGCGACGTGCCGGTTTTTCCGCCGATGGTCATGCCTTCGATCCGCGCGAGCCGGGCCGTCCCGCTGTCGACGACGCCCTCCATGAAGCCACGCATGATGCGTGACGTCTCCGAGGAGACCACGCGGCGCACCACCTGCGGCACGGTCTCGTCGACGATGTTGCGGTCCTCGTCCAGCAGCCACTTGCGGATAAACGGGCGCATGAGCACGCCGTCGTTTGCGATGGCCGCATAGGCGCATGCGATCTGCAGCGGCGTCACTGCCAGACCGTAACCGAAGGCGAGATAGTTGAGCGTCGTACCGTCCCAGTCCAGTGGCTTGCGAAGGTCTCCGCCGAGTTCGCCGGGCAGTTCGATACCGGTCTGCACGCCGAAGCCGAAGTTCCTGGCATACTTGTAGAAGCGCTCGTCACCGAGTTCGTTGGCGAGTTTCGCAGAGACGATGTTGGAGCTGTGCTCGAAAGCGCCGCGCATTGTGAGCTGGTCGTAGGCATGGTCATCCACGATCGGTTTGAGCTTGGCGTTGTAGACCCATCTGCCTCTCTCGGCGTTGATGTGGTCGTCGGGGGCGTGCAGGTCTTCATTGAGTGCCGCACTCATGGCAACGATCTTGAAGGTGGACCCCGGCTCGTAGAGATCGGTCACCGAACGGTTGCGCGCCTTCTCCGGAGAGTATTCCGAAAGTTTGTTCGGGTCGATGCTCGGCACGTTGGCCATGGCCAGCAGCTCGCCGGTCTTGGGCTGCAGGATGATGCAGCGTCCGGATTCGGCCTCGTGCAGATCGACACCGCGGGCAAGTTCCTCCTCGGCGATTGACTGGTAGACCTGGCTGATGGTGAGCACGACGCTGCGGCCATTAACCGGCTCCACTTTCGGGTAGTCGACTTCGGGGCGGCGAAGCCCACGCGCATTTCTCTGGTAGACGATGAATCCTGCGGTACCGGACAGTTCGCGATCCATCTCCAGTTCGATGCCGCTCTGGCCGCGATTGTCGACGTTGGTATAGCCGATCACCGGACCCGCCAGGGCGTTGAAATTGTACCGTCGACGCGGATTCGGGCGCAGACGGACGCCGTAACTCGACCATCCGGCGAAACGGTTGGCGATCATTTCCGGGATGCGCTTCTCGATGATGCGATACTGCACCGTGGTATCGCGAAGCTGCCGCAGGATGACAGACGCGGGCTTGCCGAGCGCACGGGCGATGAATTGCGCGACGGTGTCGCGTCCCTCGATCACCGAGGGATCCACCGAAAGCGTGTATTCAGTGACGTTGGATGCGAGAATGGACAGGTTGCGGTCGAGAATGAGGCCGCGCATGGGCGGGATGATCTCCCGGCTTTCGTACTGGCTGCGGGCCAGTTCCTGCAGGCGTTCCGCATCTCGCACCTGCACGACAAACAACTTGACGATCACCGCGAAGAACCCGGCCGCAAAGAGGGTGATGAGCATATACATGCGCACGGAGCTCTGCTGTCTCTGCAGAACCCGCAAGTCCTCATTTTTTCCTGGTCTGTAATCGAAGGATTCCAACGGCACCTGTCAGCGGTATTATTTGGCCTGTTCCGGGGTCCAGTCATACACGGTCAGCGAATACGGCTGCTGGTTGGCGTGCACGAGGCCCAGTTCCTCTGTGGCGATTTTCTGGATACGGTTATAACTCGAAAGCATGTTGATTTCTGCCCGAAGGGTTTCGCGTTCCTGCAGCAGCAGCTGCTCCTGGCGTTCGAGTTCGATCTGCTGCATCATCAATCCGTCGACGGTGACGATATTCGAGATGTAGACAGTGACGAGCACGGCGAACACGATAAGCATGGCCACAATGTTGAACGTCGTAAGGCGACGCAAGCGGCGGCGATGCGGCGGCGCGGCCTGAATATAGTCGAGCGGCACGTCCTGCGTGCCAGCAGAGGAAACACCACCGGCCGCGGCACGGGACAAGACTCCGAACGCGGGCGCCATGCGCCTACGCGTGAATCTTCTCACCTGCGCGAAGGCGGGCGCTTCGGGCTCTTGGATTTCGACGTACTTCGATCTCATCTGCCTCTATATATCTGCTGTGGAGCAATGTGATGCGTGCGACTTTCCCACAGACACAAATTGGAGTCCGCGGGGGACACACGCAGGATGACGCCTCGTCGCGAAGGAACTGCTTGACGATGCGGTCCTCGAGCGAGTGATAGGAAATGACAACCAGATGGCCACCGACGCGGAGCAGGTCCAGCGCATCCGACAGTGTGCGCTCGAGTGCACCGAGTTCATCGTTGACCGCAATGCGCAGCGCCTGGAAAATCCGCGCCAGTGTCTTGCTGCGAAACGCGGGGGAAGTCACCGCGCTGATCGTCGCGACAAGCTCTCCGGTCGTGAGCAGCGGTCCGCGCGCGCTCGCCTGCACGATGGCCCTGGCGATGCGCCGGCTGTGACGTTCTTCACCGTAGGTGAAAAACAGACGCGCCAGCTCTTCCTCCGGACTCCGGGCGATGAGGTCTGCAGCGGTCACGGTGCGCTCCTGATCCATTCTCATGTCGAGAGGGCCTTCGAAACGGAAGCTGAATCCTCTCTCGGGAACATCTATTTGATGCGACGACACTCCGAGGTCCAGAAGGAGTCCGTCGATCGTGGGGATTTCCATGTGTTGGAGGACATTGCGAAGATGGTCCACATTGTTGTGGACGGGACTCAAACGTGGATCGTCGCCAAACAACCGCTGTGCGCGCCGGATGGCATCCGGATCCTGGTCGAAACCGATGACACGGCTCTTCTCTCCTAACCTGCTCAGCAAGAGACGGCTGTGACCGCCACCTCCGAGCGTGCCGTCGACGTAGATCCCCTGCGGATCGGTGACGAGCAGTTCGATCGAACGTTCGAGAAGCACCGGTATGTGATAGTCGGCACTGTCATGCTGCATCACACTCCTCCCATCACGCGGGCGGCCACTGCCTCGTAGGTCGTATCGGCATAGCGCTCGTTGTAGGCACGGAAGTGTTCGGGACTCCAGAGTTCGATTTTCTCCAATGCGCCGACGATCACGATCTCGTTGCGGATGCCGGCGGTTTCCATCAGTTCCTGCGGAATCATGATGCGTGCCTGTCGGTCGAGCGACACTTCGTGCGCCCACATCATGATCGTGCGGATGAACAGACGATCCTCTTCCCGATGCGTGTTCAGATCGTTTTTCATCTGCTCTTCGTACACGTTCCACGCGTCGAGAGGATACAATACCAGACTGTTTTCGTAGCCGCGGGTAATGACAAACGAATCATTGGCCTCAGGATTGAGAGCCTTGCGGATCTTCGAAGGGAGACTGACGCGTCCCTTGTCATCCACTGAATGTTCGTATTTGCCTTTGAATCCTGCCATATACTCTGCTGCCACGTTTTACCATTTCTCCCCACTTCTACCCACTTTCACCCAAAATTAGGCTTTTGGAACTCAGAGTCAAGCACTTTTCTCCCACAGGGCAAAAAAAAATATCCGCCCCCCAAAGCAGGCTGGAAACGATGATTTTGTTGAGCTTAGCAGAGCTGTTTCCTGAAGGGGGATTGGACCGAACGACGCGTTTTCCCCTCGACGCGGGATCTCCTTTCTCCCACTCCCGTCCTTTCCCCTTTCCCCCAAAAGGATTTTTCACCATTTTGCATAATTATTTCTGGGTACCAATGACCGTCGCCTACAATCTCGCCATCATCGCCATCGCCGTCGTCGGACTCTGGAAGGGAGCGGACTGGGTGGTGGAGTCCGCCTCGCGCATTGCGCGCCGATTGGGACTTTCGGAACTGGTCATCGGCTTGACGGTTGTGGCCGTCGGGACCTCGGCGCCGGAGTTCGCGGTCACGGTGAACGCGGCGTTGAAGGGACAGGCGGAAATCGCGATCGGGAACGTGGTCGGATCGAATATTTTCAATCTGGGCTTCATTCTCGGCGGCGTCACGCTGTTTGGCGCGGCAACCATCACACGCCGCGTGCTCTGGCGCGACGGCGGCATGCTGATCGGGACGGGGCTGCTGCTTGTGCTCATGCTGGCCGACGGCACACTGGTCTGGTGGGAGGGTGTAATCCTCATCAGCCTGCTGATTGCCTACCTGGTCTTCCTCTTCGTGCAAAAGCAACCATTGGAGGAAGTGCCCAAGGGCGGGCCCTTCCGCTGGTGGGACGTACCGATGATTGTCCTGGGCATCGCTGTCATTGTCACATCGGGACATTTTCTTGTGGGATCGGCGTCCGTCCTCGCCCGCCTTGCCGGCATCTCGGAATGGTTCATCGCTGTGACCATCGTGGCAATCGGCACCTCCATGCCGGAATTCGCCACGTCCTTCGTCGCCGTCGTCCGTGGCCGGCACGGAATCTCCCTCGGCAACCTCATCGGAAGCGACCTGTTCAACCTGCTCGGAGTGCTCGGACTCTCGGCAATGCTCCAGCCGCTGCAGGTCACCGATCAGATCTGGATGAACGTCGTAGTACTTGCCGCGTTCATGTTCGTTGTCGTCGGCATGATGCGCAGCGGCTGGCAGATCTCCCGTACGGAGGGGATGATCCTTCTACTGCTCACCGCCGTCCGCTGGGGAATAAGCATGTAGCCTTGGCGCCTTCGGCGCCGCAAGGTAGGTCCGCTTTCACGGGCGATCCACCGCCCTTCTCCCCC
>JAGTUZ010000294.1 GCA_018224415.1 Bacteroidota bacterium
CGTATGGGTGAAAGGCGTCGATCCCGACAGCGTGCAGGAGGTCACCCGTGTCGCCGAAAAGGTCGTCCTCGGAGACTTCACGCTCAAGCAGCGCAACGGCATCGTCCTGGGTATTACCCTGGCCGACCGCATGCGCGTACTGGTCGGCGATACGGTCGTGCTGTACAGTCCGGCGGGCATGGAGAATCTGCTTACCCAGTACGTCACCCCCACGGTGCTGCGCTGTCCGGTTGCAGGCATCTTCTACGCGCGGAATAAAATCTACGACGGCTCCTATGCCTTTCTCTCCCTCGACGACGCGCGGCGGCTTTTCCGCATGGAAGGGGAGGTGACGGGGTACGAGCTGCGGCTCGACGACGCAGACGACAGCGACGCCGCACAGGCGCGGCTGCGCGAGGCCATCGGCCCGGGTTGGAACGTGTTCACCTGGTTCGACCTGCACAAGGATCTGTACTCGGTCATGGCCATCGAACGCTGGAGCGCCTTCATCCTGCTTGGCATCATCATCGCCGTTGCCGTCTTCAACATCCTTGCCTCGCTGACCATGCTCGTGCTCGAGAAAAAACGCGACATCGGCATTCTCCGGACCATGGGAATGCCTGCGCGGCGCGTGCAGCGTATCTTCCTGCTCGAAGGCGTGTGGATCGCGTCCATCGGCGTGGCGGCCGGGCTGCTGGTTGGCCTCGGACTGACCTGGGCGCAGGCGACGTTCGGCTTGGTGAAGCTCGACGATGCCTTCATCATTCCCGCGATTCCCGTCGAACTGCGTTTCGCGGACATCGCGCTGATCGTGCTCGGCACCTTCGGCCTCTGTCTGCTCGCCGCCTGGTATCCCGCCCTCCGGGCGAAGAGTGTGGAAATCATCGATGCGGTGCGGTGGGAATAGCGGCGAAGGAAAAACGGACATCCCGGGACTCCTTTTCACGCGTTGTCCGTGTCCATGGAACGAATGGTCGGAGGCGACGTCAAAAGTGTCTTGTCTTGAACTTCAGTGTTTTGTCTTGAACCTCGGTGTTTTGTCTTGAACTTCAGTGGAACGTGAAATGAAACAGGCCATCGTCCAGGTACGCGACGTGCACAAATCCTACGCCACCGGCGCGTCGACCCGTCTCGACGTGCTGCGCGGCACTTCCTTCGACGTGGAGGAGGGACAAGTGGTGGCGATTGTGGGCGCGTCCGGTGCCGGCAAGAGCACGCTGCTGCACATTATCGGCGCGCTCGACCGTCCCGACAGCGGTTCGGTGCTGCTCGACGGGGAGGACATGTTTACCATGGACGACCAGCGGCTGGCCGCCTTCCGCAACCGGAAGATGGGCTTCGTGTTCCAGTTCCACCATCTTCTGCCCGAGTTCACCGCACGCGAGAACGTGGCCATTCCCGCCATGATCGGTGGGGCTTCGCTGGCCGTGGCGGAACAGCGCGCCGACGAATTGCTCGACATCGTGAAGGTGTCGCATCGCGCCGGGGCGCGTCCCTCGGAGCTTTCCGGCGGCGAACAGCAGCGCGTTGCCGTGGCCCGCGCGCTGGTCAACCAGCCGCGTATCGTGCTTGCCGACGAACCCTCGGGGAATCTCGACGAGGATAACGCCGCGCTGCTGCACGAGCTGCTCTGGACGCTCGCGCGGGAGAAGTCGCAGACGTTTGTCATCGTCACGCATGACGGCGACCTGGCCGCGCGCGCCGACGCCACGCTGCGCCTGCACGAAGGGCGGCTGCTGCAGCGGGACTGAGCACGCGGGAATGCGTGGGAATGGCCGGAAATCGGCATGGGAGCGCGGCGGGAAACGCCGACCGTGTGCAACCGTGTGCGACCGTGTCGGCCGGTAGCGATAATGCCACGCGAGTTTTGTATTTTAATTGTTTGATCGACTTTCAATTATTCAGTGTAAGGACGGAGTATTTGCATGGCCAAAGTGCAGAGAAAACGGAAAGGCGCGAGCAGGGCGCTGGACGTGCCCGAAGCGGAACTGCCACAGAGAATCAATTACATGATCCTCGGGCTCGGCGTCGTGGTGGTCTTCATCGGCTTTCTGGTGATGGCTGCGGGTGACGCGGTCAGTCCGCTGTCGGTGACCATCTCGCCGATCATTCTCTTCATCGGGTTCTGTGTCATCATCCCGATCGGCATCATCTACAAGCAACCGAAAAAGCAGGTCGAGGGAGGCAAGGAATGAATTTCAAACTCTGGCACCGCGGCACCGCCATCGGCGTGTTCCTGGTTTCGACCATCGTCTTTCTCCGCACCGTGGCCCCGACGATTTCCTTCTGGGACTGCGGCGAGTTCATCACCGCTGCCGTCACCATGGGCGTCCCGCATCCGCCGGGCGCGCCGTTCTTCCAGCTTGTCGGACGCATGCTCTCTCTGCTGCCGTTGGGCGACCTCGGTTTCCGCGTCAATTTGATGTCGACGTTCTCGAGTTCGCTGACCGTGCTCTTCGTGTATCTCGTGTCCATACGCCTGTTGCGCCAATGGAAGGGCGAGCCGCAGAATGCGATGGCGGCGCTGACCATGCTGCTGTCGGCAGCCACCGGCGCACTCATTCTTTCCTTTAGCGACACCTTCTGGTTCAACGCCTCCGAGGCCGAAGTGTACGGCATCGGCATGTTCTTCATCTCCGCGATGGTGTGGATCGGCACGGAGTGGTATTTCCGCATCGGGGTGTTCAACTCCGAGCGTTCGCTGTTGCTGATCGCCTATCTCGCGGGTCTTTCGATCGGCGTACACCTTCTTTCCCTCCTCGCGGTGTTTTTCGTGTTTTTCCTGGTTTACTTCCGTGACCGGAAGAAGGAAGACATCAACCTCAAGTCGCTGTCCCTCGCCTTCGCGATGATGGCCGCTGGTTTCGGCATCATCTACCCGGGTATTGTCAAATACATCCCCGCCCTGCTTGGCAGTGGCGCAGGTCTCATTTTCTTCATCCTTCTCGTTGGCGGACTCATCGCCATCGTCGCCGCGAAGAAGCTGCATACGCAGCTGCGCATGGCCGCGCTGGCCATCCTGCTCGTCACCCTCGGCTACAGCACCTACGTGATGGTGCCGATCCGCGCGGGACAGCAACCGGCGCTCAACGAAAACGCGCCCGAAACCCTCGAAGGCCTGTACAGCTATCTCAACCGCGACCAGTACGGGTCATATCCGCTGCTCAAGGGACCCAACTACAACGACCGCACACGCAACATCGATTTTAGCAAGGACGAGTTCCTGCCCCGTCGCTGGAGTCCGGAGCATGTCCCTGCCTACCAGAATTACGGATCCGATTTCGAATATTTCATGAAATTCCAGCTCGGCCACATCTACATGCGGTATTTCCTCTGGAACTTCGTCGGGCGTGCAGGAGACATGCAGGACGCCCCGGTGGCGTTTATCGGCGACGTGGGCGACTGGTCCGAAAGCCCGGGCTTCCCGAACCGGTATTACGCCATCCCGCTCATCCTTGGCCTCATTGGCATGTATTACCATTTCCGCCAGGACTATCGCACCGGGACGGCCACCGCCGTGCTGTTTTTCATCACGGGCATCGGCCTGGTGCTGTACTTCAACATGTCCGAACCACAGGTTCGCGAGCGTGATTACTTCTTCATCGGATCCTTCTTCGTGTTCGCCATCTGGACGGGCATCGGCGTGTACGGCCTCGTCGACATGCTGATGTCGAAGATCGGCCGGCATGAAGCCGTGGGCGTGGCCCTGGCCGGGCTGATGCTGGTCGCGGGTCCGGTGAACATGCTGGCGCAGAACTTCCAGACGCATGACCGCCACCATAACTACGTGGCCTTCGACTACGCGTACAATCTGCTGCAGAGCTGCGACCAGGACGCCATTCTCTTTACCGGCGGCGACAACGACACCTTCCCCGTATGGTATCTGCAGTACGCCGCGGGTATCCGCCGCGATGTGCGTGTGGTGAACCTCTCGCTGCTCAACACCTCCTGGTACAGCAAGCAGCTCAAGAACGAGCGTCCCTACGGCGCGCCCACGGTTGACTTCTCGTACACCGATAAGGAACTCGACCAGATGCGTCCCGTGCAATGGAGCACCCAGCGCATCAGCGTGCCCATCGACCGCCAGAACTTCCATTTCGGTTCGCTCGAAATGCTGCCGTATATCAAGAGCGTCGGCGAACTGCCGGAGAAGCTCGAGGTTGAGGTGCAGCCCTCGTACAGAGACCCGGCTGGTACGGAGGGACTCCGTGTCCAGGACATCCTGATCATTGATATCCTCAATAACAACTTCAACACGCGTCCGATCTACTTCGCGCTCAGCACGGCTCCGAACGATCGGCTTTCACTCGAAAACCACCTCGTGGTCGAAGGCCTGGCGTATCGCGTCGCCCCGGTCGCGCTGCCGCAGCGCGGCAACCGCTACTACACCAACGTGAACACCGAGGTCACGCGCCGGCACCTGATGGACCTGCGCGAGACGCCCGACAGCAACCGCGCGTTCGGCTTCATGTTCCGCGAACTGAACAACCCCGACATCAACCTCGACGAAGCCAGCACGAAGATGATCTACAGCTTCCGCGTGGCGCACATGGGCCTGGCGCAGGTACTGCTTCAGGACGAAGGCAACCCCGAGAGTGCGCGCAAGGTCATCGAGCAGATGGAAGAGACGCTGCCGGGGGCCTACCATGAATTCGACGCGACGCTGAAGACCGATCTGTCGAACATGTACATCATGCTGGGCGATACGGCACGGTACCGCGAACTGGCCGACGATCTCGAGCCGTGGTATCTGCAGAAACTCGCCGAGGATCCCACGGGCCAGAACATGCTGCGCTCGCCGTTTTTCTTCCTGCTCGAGTATTATGACGTGACCGAGCAGTGGGAAAAAGGCATCGGCATCCTCAGACAGGCGGAGCAGCTCTACCAGGGCGATCCGACCATCACCGAGCGCATCCGGCTGTTCCAGAGCTATATCGACAATGGCGGGAAGCGCACGCCCGTGCCGCGCGACACCGTTTTGGCCGACCAGTAAGAAGAGGAGAGACATGCCACGCACGCTGATCACCGGTGGGGCCGGATTCCTCGGCAGCCATCTCTGCGACCGCCTCCTGGCGGAAGGGCATGAGGTGCTGTGCATGGACAACCTCATCACGGGCGACCTGGCGAACATCGAACATCTGTTTGGCCATCCCGGCTTCAAGTTCGTCAAGTACGACGTGACCGAGTTCGTCCATGTCGAGGGCGGCCTCGACTACATCCTGCATTTCGCCTCGCCGGCGAGTCCGATCGACTATCTGAAGCTTCCCATCCAGACGCTGAAGGTCGGATCGCTCGGCACGCACAAGGCCCTCGGCCTGGCAAAGGCGAAAAACGCGCGATTCCTCATCGCCTCCACCTCCGAAGTGTACGGCGATCCGGAAATCCATCCGCAGGTAGAAGCGTACTGGGGCAACGTCAATCCCGTGGGTCCCCGCGGCGTGTACGACGAGGCCAAGCGCTTCGCCGAGGCCATGACCATGGCCTACCACCGTTATCACGGCGTGGAGACGCGCATCGTGCGCATCTTCAACACCTACGGCGAGCGCATGCGCGTCAACGACGGACGGGCCATCCCGGCCTTCATGTCGCAGGGCATTCGCGGCGAGGACGTCACCGTCTTCGGCAGCGGACTGCAGACGCGCAGCGTGTGTTATGTCTCGGATCTCGTCGACGGGATATACCGGCTCCTCTTGTCCGATTATTCCGACCCGGTCAACATCGGCAATCCCGACGAGATCACCATGCTCGACCTCGCGAAGGAAGTGATCGAGGTGCTCGGGTCATCGAGCCGCATCGTTCATCGCGAATTGCCGGAAGACGATCCGAAGGTGCGCCAGCCCGACATCACGCTCGCGCAACGCATCCTCGGTTGGCAACCGCAGGTCGACCGTCGCGAGGGCCTCACGCGCACCGCCGCGTACTTCCGCCACAAACTGTCGTAAGAAAAAACCGCGAAGCCGCGAAGACACGAAGAAAGGCACGAAGATTTTTTTGATTTCGCTCTTGATCTCGTCAGGTGCGATCTCGAAAAAGCCTTCGTGCCTTTCTTCGTGTCTTCGTGCCTTACTGGTTTCTTCCCAGAGAGACGAGGAGGAGCAGCGCGAGGGGAAGGAGCATGGTGAAGTACGAGCCCCAGGCGACGAAGAAGGCGAAGGCCTCGACGACGTACAGCAGCAGGAGCATGAGGGCGAGTTGTTCGCGGGTGAGTCTGCGCCTCCGCCAGGCGCGCAGGAAGAGCGCGAGCAGCGCGAGGGCGAGGGGGATGTTCAGTACACC
>JAGTUZ010000295.1 GCA_018224415.1 Bacteroidota bacterium
AGTTCGGCATGCAACGCCCGGTGCTGCTTCCCTTCGCGCGCGTTCACCACGAGTTCGTGGATCTCTTCGAGCCCTTTCTTCCTGACGGCGACCGTACCGATGACGGGGATTCCGAGTTCCTCCTCCAGTTTTTCGAGATCGATGGCCACGCGCTGCCGCTTCGCCTCGTCGAGCATGTTGACAATCAGCCCCACGCGCTTGCCCATGTCGATGAGCTGCTGCGTGAGGAAAAGGTCGCGCTCGAGATGCACGGCGTCGACGATGTTGAGCACGATATCCCCATTGAGGATGATGTCGCGCGCCACACGCTCTTCGTCGTTGAACGATGACACCCCGTAAATGCCGGGTGTGTCGAACAGCTCGTAATGCAGGTAGGACGCCTTGGAGACCTCGACGGTGGTGCCGGGGAAATTCGACACGTCGACGTAGAGTCCGCTCAGGTAGTTGAAGACGACGGACTTCCCGACGTTGGGATTGCCGACGAGCACCACGCGCGGTTTCATCGGATCGGCGGGAAGCGTTTCGGTACGTGGATGTTTGTGGGGGCGATGCTGGATGGTGGTCTGCGTCATGCGGTTCCTTGAATCAGAGCTGCTGGATCTCGATCGTGTCGGCAAGGTCGCCGCTGAGTGCGACCTCCTGTCGGCTGAATTCCAGCACCATCGTTCCTCCCGGCAGGCGTTCGAGGCAGGCCACGACCGCACCTTCCACCATGCCGATGCGGATGAAATGCGAGCGGATATCGCCCACCGGCAGCCGCTCGATGCGGCCGCGCATGCCCTTGGGAAGTGCTCCAAGCATCATTTCGGGTCTTCTTTCTCCGAGCGGCAGGCCCGGCAGATTCCGTAAATATGCAGCACGGCATGCTCGAAACTGTACTTGTGCGAGGCGGCGGCGTCCCGGGCGAATCGCTCGACGCGCTTGTCGACGAACTCCTCGATCCTGCCGCAGGAGCGACAGATGATGTGGTGGTGATGCTCCGTGCCGAAGACAATCTCATAGCGCGCCAGGCGCTCTCCGAAACGGTAGCGCGCAACAATGCCGCATTCGGTCAGCTTGTCGAGCGTGTTGTACACCGTGGCGCGGGACACCTTGCTGCCCGCGTTTTTCATGCGGAGAAACAGCTCATCGGCGTCGAAATGTCCGTCGCAGTGGATCACCGCTTCGAGAATCTCGAAACGTTCCGGTGTGATGCGGAGATTGTTCCGCTTGAGGTACTGGGTGAAAAATTCGGTGGGATCGGGTGTTTTCATGTTCTATTTAGATAAAATCTAAATAGAAAATAATGGATTTCCCTCTGCAACGCAAGGGGAAAAACTATAATTGCGTACGAAACCGAAGTGGTGGCGTGAGGGACAGCTTACTCCGTGCGCGTCCAGGTCTGCGTGCGGCCGATGAGGGAGATGCCGATATAGCCCCGCACGTCCAGCGAGCGGCCATCCTCGCTGAGCGTCATCTTGCAACTGTAGGTCTTGCCGTTTTTGGGATCGTAGATATCCCCGTCCTCCCAGACGAGATCCTCGTCATACTCGAAATCCAGCAGCATGACCATGCCGAGGATCGGACGGCTGCGCTGCTTTTCTTCGGGGTTCTCCTTGTCGACCTTGGGATTCCCTTGTTCGTCATTGGGTTCCTTCAGCCAGACGATCTTGCCAAAATACCTATCACCCTTCTTGTAGATTTGCACCTTGGCGTTTTTGTCCTGCACCAGCCAGTTGCCGATGACCAGGTCCGCCTCGGCGGTCTGTGCGACGGCCGTGGATGCGAAGATGAATATCCAGGCGAGGAGGATGGAGGGAACGGAATAACGCAGCATGGGAAACCTCGGGGGCTGTGGAAACAGCGGTGGGTGATCCTCCTATATAACAATGCCCCGGGAGAAAATCCACCGTGCACCCGTCATTTCTGACCATCGGCTCCGATTCTCTTGCCCCGCATCCCCCGGGCGACGTATGTTGCAGAATGGCCGAGCCGACACATATCCTGAATAAAATCAATGGGAAAGCCCTGCTCGCGCCCATGCTGGCGACCACCGACATCCCGTTCCGCTCGGTCTGCCGGGAGTCCGGCGCCGCCCTGACCTTTACCGAGATGGTCAGCGCGGCGGGCATCCTGCGCTCGGCATCGAACAGCTATCGGAACGCGGTGTTCTCGCAGGACGAGCATCCTGTCGGCATCCAACTCGTCGCGGCCGATCCCGAGACGGCGGCGGCGGCGGTGCGCGAACTGCTGCCGTTGCGGCCGGATATTTTCGACCTCAACTCGGGCTGTCCGAACGACCGCATCTGCGAGGCCGGTGCCGGTGCGCAGCTGCTGGGCGACATACCGCGCCTCGGTGCCTTGCTCCGCGCCGCGGTGACGGCCTCCACGGTCCCCGTATCCGTCAAGCTGCGACTGCCCGACAACGGCGGGGCGTCCGCCCTGCGCGACCTCCTGCGCACAGTCGAGGATGCCGGTGCCATCATGGTCACCCTGCACGCCCGCACGCGCCACGCGCCGTATGACGAGAAGGCGCGCTGGGAGACGATCGGCGAGGCGGTGCAGGCGGTTTCCGTCCCCGTCGTGGGCAACGGTGACGTATTTTCCGCCGCCGACGCACAGCGGTTGATGCGCGACACCGGCTGCGCGGCGGTGATGGTCGCGCGGGGCGCGCTGGGAACGCCGTGGATCTTCCGCGACATCGACGAGGGAAGGGACTGCGACATTGACGAGCACGCGCCGGGTTCGGAAGAAATGTGCCGCCTCGTCACAAGGCACCTCGAAGCGCTTCAAGGGGAATTCGGCGCCGTGGTGGCCCTGCCGCGTTTGCGCAAGCACGCGATGTGGTATGCCCGTCGTTTTCCGAACGTCTCCGCCCTGCGCGCGCAGCTCTTCGCCGTCGACGACGCGGGGCATGTCCTCGAGGTAACCCGCCGATTTTTCGAATCCGCTCCCATGCCGCTCGATCCCTCCCACCCCGAACGCCAGGAAATCGAACGCCGCTTCCGTCATCGCGTGCTCTACTGGACCACCTCGGCGGCCGTGCCGGAGGGATAGGGAAACTCCCGCCTTTCGCCCCGGGCTGACGCCCGGGGCTGTCCTGTGTCGGCCCTACGGGCCTCTCGCGTCCTGCCTCCTGCCTCCTGCCTACTGCCTTTTACACAAGCACCTCGGCGTCCGGCAATGGCGCGCTGGTGCGCGCCGCCCCCAGATGCCTTCTGCCTTCCCCCGCAACTGACTCGGCATTTTTCCGTACATTGAAGACTACACTGTTTTTCACGTGGGAATCCCATGCTCCAGGTACAACATCTCCGCAAGGACTTCACCGGCACCCGCGCGGTGGACGATGTGTCCTTTCGCGTTTCGCCGGGACAAATATTCGGACTTATTGGTCCGAATGGCGCAGGCAAGTCGACCACCATCCGCATGATCATGGACATCATCCAGCCCGACGCGGGCACCGTCACCATCGACGGCCATCCGATGGACGAGCGCATGAAGGACCTGATCGGCTACCTCCCGGAGGAGCGCGGGCTGTACAGGAAAAACAAGCTCGGCAACGTCATCGCGTATTTCGGGTCGCTGAAGGGAATGCGTCCCGACGAGGCACGCGAACGCGCGCGGCCGCTGCTCGAACTCTTCTCCCTTTCGGCCTACGAGAAACGCAACGTCGAGGAACTTTCCAAGGGCAACCAGCAGAAGGCGCAGTTCATCATCTCCGTGCTGCACGAACCGAAGCTGCTCGTGCTCGACGAACTGTTCAGCGGACTCGATCCGGTCAACCAGGTCCTGATGAAGGAAGCGCTGCTCCGGCTCAAGGCCGAAAACCGCGCCATTATCTTCTCGACCCATCAGATGGAACAGGCGGAAAAGCTCTGCGACGAGCTGCTGATGATCGACCGCGGACGCACCGTGCTCGACGGCTCTCCGGCTTCCATCAAGCAGCGCTACGGCAAGAACGCCCTGCATGTGGAGTTCACCGGTGACGGTGGCTTCCTTCGCAATCTCGATGGCGTGCGCTCGGCCGACATCGCACAGAACTTTGCGGAAATCGAGCTGCAGCCGGACGTCCGCACCAACACCATTATCGAAGCCATGCTCCCCCGCCTCGAACTGCACAACGTCGCGCGCATCGAGCCTTCCCTGCAATCCATCTTCATCGATATCGCAGGGAGAGACATCATCGCGGAGAACGAGGGCCAGGCCTCTCCGAACGCCGCCGCTCCCGTCCGCCGTCCGGCAGCGATGGCCGACCCCCAGGCCCGCAGGCTGTTTTTCCGGACGATGATCGGTGTCGTCGCGGCAGTCATCCTGGCGGCGGTGACGTTCACAAACGGCTTCGACGCCCTACCTGCGGTGTTCGTGCTCGTTGCGCTTGCCGGAGCCGGACAATCCTTTCTGAAATTCTCCCGACGGAAACGTGAACTGGCAGGGCTGGAAACGCCCGCCGGGGAGGAATCGAAATGAACCTGACCACAAAGACCTTCCGCGTCGCCCGCTGGGAATTCATCGAGCGGGTAAAGACCAAAAGCTTCATCATCGGACTTCTCCTCACTCCGGCCATCATGGGACTGTTCGCCCTGGGTCCTGCCCTGCTGCAGGACACCCTGACCGACGTCGACGTGCGGGTGGTGGCCGTGCACGACGGGACCGGCGTGGTCATCGATTCGCTGGAAGCCGCGATGCGGCGCGGACCGATGCTCGCCGACGGGTCGCCGAAATTCCGGATCGAACGCGTCGAGACGGCCGATCGCCCGCTCGAATACATCAAGGCCGATCTCGACAGTGCCCTGCTGCGGGGACGCATCAGCGCCGCCGTCATCATTCCCCCGGGGACGCTCGATTCACACGCGGTGGAGTACCGCTCGCTCAATGTCTCCGACATCGAATCGATTTCGCGGCTCGAGCGGCGCATCTCCGAAATCATCAGCGAACACAAGATCGCCCATGCCGGTTTCGACCCCGTGCAGGTCGACCTTCTGACGCGTGCGACGGACATGCGCACCGTGCGAGTGTCCGAAGAAGGAGAAAAGGAGTCCGGATTCCTTGAATCCTTCGGTCTTTCCTACGTGTTCCTCATCATGCTCATGATCATGATCCTGACGTCGGGACAAATGCTCGTGCGCAGCCTGGTGGAGGAAAAGAGCAACCGTATCGTCGAGGTGCTGGTGTCGTCCTGCTCTCCGACCGACCTGATGCTCGGCAAGATCCTCGGCATCAGTATGCTCGGGCTCGTACAGCTCGCGCTGTGGGGACTGATCGGCGTGGTGCTGGTGCTGGCCCTGGACATCGGCAACCTGCCGCTCGACAATATCTGGCTAATGCTGCTGTATTTCGTGCTCGGCTTCCTGCTCTACGCGGCGATTTTCGTGGCCTTCGGTTCACTGGCATCCACCGAACAGGAGGCGCAGCAGATAACCGGGTACCTGACCATGCTGCTCATGCTGCCGATCATCATCGCCTTCATGGCGACACAGAGCCCGAACAACCCGGTGCTGGTCATACTCTCGATGATCCCGCTGCTCACGCCGCAGATGATGTTCATGCGCCTGCCGATCACCACGCCGCCGCTGTGGGAAATTGCATTGAGCCTCCTTATCCTCGTATGTTCCATCATCGCCGTCGCCTGGATCGCCGGCAAGATTTTCCGCACCGGCATTCTGCTTACCGGCAAACGTCCCGGACTCGACGAGATCGTCCGCTGGATCCGTTCGTGAAACCACTGATTCGTTCGTGAGAATACCATGAAGCATTTCCTTTTCATACTCGGCCTCATCGTCGCCGTCATCATCGCCGTGCGCGTGATGTACTGGGCGGTATCAAACGTTCTCGTCATCGCCGCCGTCGTGCTCGTCGTCTACTTTGGCGTGCGCATGCTGCTCGGACGCCGCGACAAGGCCCGGAATCCCCGACCATGACAAAACCCATCGTCGCCATCGTCGGACGTCCGAACGTCGGGAAGTCCACCCTCTTCAACCGCATCGTCGGCGGCCGCCAGGCCATCGTACACGATGAGCCGGGCGTGACGCGCGACCGGCATTACTCCGAGACCGACTGGGCGGGACGCGAATTCGTGCTCATCGACACCGGTGGCTACGTGCCCGAGTCCGAGGACGTGTTCGAACGTGCCATCCGCGAACAGGTGCGCCTGTCCATCGAGGAGGCGACTGTGATCGTGTTCGTGGTCGACGGACAGCAGGGGCTCATCCCCCTTGACATGGAACTGGCCAACATGCTGCGCAAGAGCCGCAAGAAAGTCGTGCTCACGGTCAACAAAGTCGACAGCCAGAAATGGGAGATGACGCCGATAGAATTCTACGAACTCGGACTCGGTGATCCCCAGCCGGTTTCGGCGATCAGCGGACGCGCCTCGGGCGACCTGCTCGACATCATCGTCGAAGGCTTTCCGGATCCCGTCGAGGAAGAAGAAAGCGACCACATGGCCCTCGCCATCATCGGACGTCCGAACGTCGGCAAGTCGTCCATCACCAACGCGCTGCTCGGCCGCGAACGATCGATCGTTACCGATGTGCCGGGCACCACGCGCGACTCCATCGATTCGGACCTCGTCTACGAGGGACAGCGCGTCACGCTCATCGACACAGCCGGCCTGCGCCGCAGGAGCAAGGTGAAGGAGAACATCGAGTTCTACTCCACCCTGCGTACCATTAAAAGTATCCAGCGCTGTGACGTGGCCCTGCTGCTGCTCGACGGCGCCGAGGGACTGATGCATCAGGACATCGATGTGCTCAACGAGGCGGTGCGCTTCAACAAGGGCGTGGTGATCGCGGTCAACAAATGGGATCTTGTCGAGAAAGACGAGAAAACCGCCGACATCCTCACCAAGGAGATTTACGCCAAGGTGAAAATGTTCGATTACATCCCGGTGATTTATGTCTCGGCGCTTACGAAACAGCGTGTGTTCAAAGCGCTCGATCTTTGCCTGCAGGTGTACGAGGAACGCGGCAAGCGCATTCCCACTTCCGAACTCAACGATCGCATCATCGAGGTCCTGCGCGCGACGCCACCTCCCGCGACGCCGACCGGCAAACAGGTGAAATTCTTCTACGCCACGCAGGTGCGGGAGTCGCCGCCCGTAATCGTGCTTTTCGCCAACGAACCGAAGCACATTCCGGAAAGCTATCGCCGATTCGTCGAACGCCGCATCCGCGAAATCTGGTCCTTCACAGGCGTGCCGCTCACCGTGCAGTTCCGCAATACCAAGCCCGAATGAAACAGCGGCCCGAACGTACAGACGACGCAACGTACCGCTAACGCGACCACACAACCGTCGGCGCAACGTACCGCTGACGCGACCACACAACCGTCGGCGCAACGTACAGACAAGCCGACCACCGAGGGGCGAAGCGAGGGTGACGAGCGCCTGGAGCGGTCCTTTCGCGCGTATTTTTCTTCATCCAGTGAATTTCCGACCGCCGTTTCGTGTTAGGGAGAGTGGCGGTCTGCCACGTGATACCGCCTCCTCATCAGAATGGAGCACCTATGAGCAAGCAACAGGAATCACCCGATAACAAGCAACAGCAACAGGGACCGCAGATGCCCTTCATGGGAGGCGGCATGCTTCGCTGGATGCTTGTGCTGTTCGGGGTGATTTTCGCCATGCAGTTTTTCTGGAGCTGGATGGAGCAGGGATCCTCCGTCCCTTACAGCGATTTCAAGGAACGCGTCGCCGCAGGGAAAATCGCTCGCGTGGAAATCGAACAGGGCACGCTCACCGCGTTCGCCAAAGGCGACGGCAAGCCCAGTGACGGCACGTCCCGCAAGGGTGGCGATTCCTTCACCGTGGTTCTTCCGACCTCCGTATCCGATGAATCCCTGATGACCCTGCTCGAAGACAACAACGTGACCGTCCTGGCGATCAAGGACAACTCCGAGCTGTGGAACACCATCGTCTGGTTCATCCTGCCACTCGCCGTGATGCTGGGACTGTTTTTCTACATGAGCCAGCGGCTGCGCGGTGGCGGATCGGGAGGACTGCTGTCGATGGGCAAGATGAACGCGCAGTCCTACACCAAGGAGAAAGTGAAAACCACGTTCGACGACGTCGCCGGCTCAAAGGAGCAAAAAGAAGCGCTGTTCGAGGTCATTCATTTCCTCCGCCGGCCCCAGGACTTCCACCGTCTGGGCGGCCGCGCCCCTAAGGGCGTGCTGCTGGTGGGTCCGCCGGGAACCGGCAAAACCCTGCTCGCCCGCGCCGTGGCCGGCGAGGCCGGTGTGCCGTTCTATCATGTCGCCGGCTCGGCATTTCTCGAAATGCTGGTTGGCGTCGGCGCCAGCCGCGTGCGCGACCTCTTCGCCACGGCGAAAAAAAACGCTCCCTGTATCGTTTTCGTCGACGAGATCGACTCCATCGGACGCCGACGCGGAGGCATGCAGGGATTCTACGGCGGCGGCGCAAGCGAGATGGAACAGACACTCAATCAGCTGCTCTCGGAGATGGACGGTTTCGAGCCCAACGAGGACGTCATCGTCATGGCAGCGACCAACCAGCCCGACGTGCTCGACCCTGCCCTGTTGCGTCCCGGCCGCTTTGACCGCCGTATCATGGTGGACCTTCCGAATCTCGTTGAACGCGAGCAGATACTTGGCGTCCACGTCCGCAAGGTGCCGCTGGGGGAAGACGTCGATCTCCGCGAGATCGCCCGCGCGACACCGGGAAATTCGGGTGCGGATCTCCAGAATCTCGTCAACGAGGCGGCCATCCTCGCATCCAAAATGCGCAAGGACCAGGTGGAACGTGAGGATTTTCTCAGCGCGCTCGACACCATCATGCTCGGACACGTGCGGTCGAGTCTCATTCTCAAGGAGGACGAGAAACGCCGCACCGCCTATCACGAGGCCGGGCACGCCCTCGTCGCGAAACTGAGTGCCGACTCCGATCCCGTCACCAAGGTATCCATCGTCCCGCGCGGCCGGGCCCTCGGCGTCACCATGCAAACGCCCCTGGACGAACGGCACAACTATACCTCCGAATACCTGCTTTCACGCCTGCGTGTGCTGTTCGGCGGACGCGCCGCGGAAGACATCGTGTTCGGTACCATTTCCACCGGAGCGGAAAACGACCTCATGCACGCAACGACGCTTGCGAGGAACATGGTGGCGCGATATGGCATGAGCGAGAAACTCGGCCATCTCTCCCTGATGGATCCGGCCGGCGATTCGTACATGGGTAACAATCCATTCAACCAGCGCAATTTCAGTGAAGACACCCTGCGTCTGGTCGACGGGGAAACACGACGCCTGATCGAAGATGCCTATGTCTCCGCGAAGCAACTGCTATCGGAGCAGCGCGAGACGCTCGACCTGATCGCCGAGGCGCTCGTCAACAAGGAAATGCTGGAAGGCTCGGATCTTGATACAATCATTCAGGATCGGCGCATACCCGAGCACTTACAGATGACAAATGACAAATGACAGATGACAGATGCGCTCACATTTGTCATTTGTCATATCAACGGACCGGGATCACGATGTCGAGCGTATCAA